>CAJBHN010000276.1 GCA_903952805.1 uncultured Myxococcales bacterium
AGCTCGTATCGAGTCTTGCAGCGCCGTCGGTGACGATGTCGTTGAAGCGTAGACAGAAAGGAAGCGAGGTCGAATGGCCTGAGCTGGCGGCTCGGCCGTGAACGAGATGGAGCCCCGAAGTTCGGCACGTTTGGCCTGGAGGTAGCGCCGGAGAAAACGCGGGTGTTGCGCTTCGGTCGATTCTCTCAACGGGACGCTGCGCGCCTCGACGAAAAGGCGGGCGTGTTCGATTTCCTCGGGTTTCAGCACCGGTGCGGCGCCTCTTCGTTGGCCGCGGTCTGACCGTGCTATCCATCGGACGTGCAGTGGCGCGCTTCCCCGGGCAAAATTGGC
This sequence comes from uncultured Myxococcales bacterium, assembly GCA_903952805.1. Lineage (GTDB taxonomy): Bacteria > Myxococcota > UBA727 > UBA727 > VGSZ01 > VGSZ01. The sequence goes on from CAJBHN010000276.1 coordinate 334, forward strand.
GACGAGGTGCTTGGTCGCCTGCTGGCCCCGCCTGCGGAGTTGATGCTGGATGCCCTGCCGCCGCTGATGCCCCAGGCGCGCCTCCTGGAGGTGCAGGCCGGCGGCGGCGTCATGGCCAGCGCCCTGATGGAGCGCATTGCGGGACTGGGCCGATTGGTGTCCATCGACGACGACGACGTCTTGGCCAGCGCCTTGCCCAGCATCCCCCGCCGGGCGGCGGTCGCCGTCGCCGCCGTCGCTGCCTTGCCCTTCACCACCGCCAGCTTTGATGTCGTCATGGCCAACCTGGTGCTGGGGGCCGACGCCGCTGACGATGCCCGCTGCTTGAGTGAACTGCGGCGCGTGCTCAAGCCCGGTGGCTGGCTGCTCGCCAGCGTGATGGTGCGGGGGAGTTTCGAGCGGCTGCTCGACCTCGTTGACGACGTCGCCGACGACCTGGGCCTCGACGACGTCAGCGCCGCCGTGGGCGTCGCGCGCTTGCGCCTGCCGGAGCCCGTCGTCATGCAGGAGCGCTTTCGGCAGGCGGGGCTCGTGGTGGCCCAGGTGGGGCTCGAAGAGAGGCTGCTCGGCCTCTACCGCGGGGCCATGCTGCTGGAGGATCTGCTCATCACAGACGTGGTGCTGCGCGGCGTGTGTGGCGTGTCGCTGCCGTTGTCGTTGTCGTCGGCTCTCGTCCACGCCGTCGACGGCCGGTATCCCGCTGGCCTCCCCGTGGTGGTGCACAGCATGGTCGTCACGGGCCGGCTGGAGCGCCGCTGACCGACGGCCGCGGCCTGCCTCGAGGCCCAGCGGTCCAGCTCAGAGGCGGGCGGCGGCTTTGGGGTGCGCTGTCCGCTGCTGCTCCTCGACCCACCACTGCTGCCACACAGAGATGGACCGCTGTCGCGAGCGCTTGTCGGCATCGGGGCGGTAGCCGAAGTCGTCGCCGGCCAGGCCCGCCAGCTCCCGGTGGGCAGCGGAGCGCAACTCGAGCTCTTCGGACGCGAGCCCCTCCAACAGCCAATCCAGGCGGGAGTGTTTTTTGGCCCGCTGCCACCATTTTTCCCAGGCCCTGGGCCGGGAGCCGAGATCCTGCAGGCTGATGGTGCGCAGGGCGTGGCGGGCGGTGTCTTGCATCTCTGGCAGACCCAGCAGGCCCAACAGCAGAGGCACCGAGCCGACATCCCTGAATTCGCCGAGCAATTGGGAGGCGCGTCGGCGGGCTTCCAGCGGGTAGGGCCGGGTGGCGGCGCTGGTCCGCTCGCGCAGATGGATGAGCAGGGTTTCGAAGCGGGGATGGGCCAAAAAGGGCACCAGCGCTTCGGTGGCCAGCTGTTGGATGCGGGGTTCGGCATCGTGGAGGCGATTGCGCAGCAGGTCGATGGCGCGGGGATCGGGGTTGGCGCCAAAGAGCAGCACGGCGGCGAAGCGGTGGGCCGGATGCCGGCTGTCGACGTGGGGGATGGCGGCGTCGAGACCATCGGACCCCAGGCGCGCCAAGACGTCGATCAAGGGCCCCAGGCGGTCGGCGCTGCGGACGTTGTCGCCGGGATCGAAGGGGTCCACCCGCAGGGGGCCGGGGAAGCGCTCAGCCAGCGCAGGCACCGCCGCCAGGCCGCGGGAGACCAACTCGCGGCTGGCGCGCCCGACCAGGTCCTCGTCGCCGGCAAACAGCAGGTCCACGACGTCGCGGTGGCTCTGGGTCGACAGCGGCGCCTGACCCAGCGACAGCGGCAGCGGCAGGTCCGTCGTCGCCGCCATGGGGGGCATGGTGACTGGTGGCAGCGGCGGCGGCATCCTGGGTCCCGCAACGGCGGCTTCTGGTCCCTCGTCGGCGCTGCTGTCGTAGAGGTCGGCCAACACGCTGTTGGACAGGGCAGGGAAGTCGATGGTCTCCCGCGATCGCGGCGGGAGGCTCACTGGCATGGCCGCTTCGGCGCTCGGGGCGGATTGGTACACGACGGCCTTCCAATCGAGGTCGTCGTCGACGGGGACGACCGAGCCGCCTTGCAAGCCCGATTCAACCGTCGTGTGCAGGGCGCCGCGCCAGGCCTCCGGTGCCCGGCCCTCTTCGAGGGGGAAAAAAGGGGCAGCCGACGGCGATGATGCCGATGGGGCCTGGCGCAGGTGCTCGTTGAGGGCTTCGCCGGCGCCCGCGATGACCACGGCGCTCCGCTCCGCGGCATCGGCGTGCAAGCCGCGATCCGCCGCCAGCGACGGCACCGACGACGGCAGCGTCGACCCCAGCCCGGTGTTCGACGGCGTGTAGCCCTGAGCGAACGGGCTGGAACCGTCGCGCAGGGAGCCAGAGACCGACGGCATGGCCCCCGGCATCGATGACGCACCCGGCCCATCGCCAGCCGACAGCGGTGGCGGCATCGGCAGGTCGTCGCCGTGACTCGACCACGCTGGCGGCGGCACCTGGAACAACGACAGCGGCGGCGCCTCAAACAGCGACTGCATCGACACGGTTGGCGTCCCAAACGACGCCGTCAGCGCCGACAACGGCGGCGGCTCGGGCAGGTCGTCGCTGGCGGATGCCATCGATGCCATCGAGACCGATGGGGCCGTCAGCGCCGACAGCGGCGGCGGCTCGGGCAGGTCGTCGCGATTGGGCGAGAACGACAGCGGCGGCGGCTCGGGCAGGTCGTCGCCGGCTGCTGCCGTCGAGGCCGATGTGAGCGAGAGCGTCGACAGCGGCGGTGGCTCGGGCAGGTCGTCGCTGGCAGATGCCATCGAGGCCATCGAGGCCGATGAGAGCGAGAGCGTCGACAGGGGCGGCGGCTCGGGCAGGTCGTCGCCGGCCGGTGCCATCGAGAGCGAGGACAGCGACAGCGTCGACAGCATCGGCGGCGCGGGCAAATCGTCGCCGGTGGGCGACAACGACAGGGGCGGCGGCATGGGCAGGTCGTCGCCGGCGGGTGCCATCGAGGCCGAGGAGAGAGACAGCGTCGACAGCGGTGGCGGATCTGGCAGGTCGTCGCCGCTGGATGCGGGCGCAGGCTGGGGAAAAAGGGACGGATGTTGGCGATGGCGTTGCCGCAGCAGCGACTCAAAAGCCGGGCCCAGGCGGGCGGCAAAGGCCGTCAGTTCGCCGACATCGCGGGGACTGCGGTACCGCACGCCGCCGTCGGCGTACAAGGCGCCAATGGGGCGATTGGCCACCACGATGGGGACGATCAACGCACTTTGGGGCCGCCGCCGTCCAAGCCAGCCCAAAAACGCGGCCGTGCCAGGTGTTTCGTCGGGGCGCAGCAGCGACGGCGACGGCGACGACACTGCTCCCTTGACAAAGCCGTCTTCCGCGATCGCGAAGGGGTGGCTGAACTGCAGGCCCTCACAGGGGCCCAGGCGGTGCCAGCCGATGGCGTGCTGATCGCGCAGCCCGAAGATCGCGGCAAAGGGCAGAAACGTGCGGGCGTAGTTGACGGCGACGCGGGCAATGCCTTCCCGGGAGTCCTGGGCGGCGAGGTGGGCGAGGGCCTCGACCATATCCCACGTGACCACGGCTTCGTTGGTGCCGGCGGCCCCGGGCAGCGCCTGATCGCGGTCCGCACCGGTGACGGCGACGGCGTCGGGATCGAGGCTGCGCAACAACGAGACGAAGCGTTCCTCAAGCTCATGCCCGTAGGCGGCGCTCAGCCCCTGCCGCAGCCGCAGCTCGGGAACGACGTGGGCCACGACGGTGGCTTTCAGCAATTCGCCGACCTCAGCGACCAGCACCGCGTCCAGCGGCGACAGACAGGCCACATGCAGGGCGTCTTTGTGGTCGACAAACAGGGGCACCAGCCCCATCGCCACCGCCATGCGGCGGGGGAGCCGGCTGACGGCCCCGGCTTCGGGAGTCCGAAAAACCGCGGGGGCCACCGGCGCGGTCTGCCAAATGTCCGCCAGGATGCGGGCGAGGGTGGGTTCGTCGGTGAGTTTGGCCTCGAGGACCAGCGTATCGAGGCTGCCGCCGTGGATGAGCTGCTGGTTGACGGCGACCTCCAGGGCTGCGCGGTCAACGACGACGCCATGACTGCCGGCAAGCAGGGCCTTCACCAACTGGGAGTCGAGGGGCTGGGGCACGAGTGCTGTTGTTCCACACGTCGGGGCTGATGGTCCAGTCAGCGCTCCTGATTTCAGGGGCCGGCCAGCAGTTGCTGCTGCAGCAGCGCCCGCACGACGACGCTGGTGCTCTCGCCCGCCGCGATGGGGAAGGGAGCGTGGCCAGCGCCGGCGACCTCGACGATGGTCGCTGGATGACCGCTGGTGATGAGGTTGTTCCTGGCGGCGCGGGCGATGTCGACGAAGGCATCGTTTTGACCCACGCGCAGCACGAACGGGATTTTGCGGGCGGTGGCGAGGATGCGATTCCCATCGTTCAAGGGGTCGCCGGCGGCGACGACGACGGCGCTCTTGATGGTGCTGGCGCGATCGATGGCGGTACGGAAGGCCAAAAAGCCCCCCTGCGAGTAGCCAAAGACGTGAATCTGCTGGGGGTCGACGTCGCCAGTGGCGATGAGGCGGGCGGCGATGGCGTCGACAAAGGCGAGGTCCTCGTTGTTCGCCAGTTCGTTGTAGGCGTCCCAATCGATGCCCGGGAATTCAAACGTGCCAAAGGTGACCGTGCGGTTCCTGCCGGCGGGGACGGCGACGACGGCGCCAATGGCCTCGGCGCTCTGCTGCAGACCGAGGGCGGCGATGAAGCCGGTCGGGGTGTCGCCGTTGCCATGCAGGGCGATGATGGCCGGCACGAGCGGGGCTCGGTCCACCGACGCGGGCGCGATGAGCTCCATCGTGCGGCTGACGGTGGCGCCACCGGTGCTGACGTCGACGGCGAAGGTGCTGCGGCCGGGGTTCAAGATGCCGGTGTCGGCTTCGCCTTCGCCTTCGCCCTCGCCCTCGCCCTCGCCCTCGCCCTCGCCCTCGCCCTCGCCCTCGCCCGGGCCGCAGCGGCCATCGTCGACGCCGCAGACCTGATCAGCCAGGCAATCGTCGTCCGTGGCACATGGCGCCGGGGGGACACATTCGCAGTCGACGACGAGGAGGCTCCACAGGGTCGCCAACAGCACAGCAGGCAAGGTGCGGTTCATGCGACGCAGTATAGCCACCGACCGGGAAGTGCTCCATCGTTTCGCGCCGCCACCGGCCGCGCCAATCTTGCTATGCAAGGGCCATGAGCACACCGCACTTTTCCGCTGATGGGCTCCCCGATCCACGTCGCCACTACTGGCGCTATCAGCATCTGCAGCACTGGCTGGCCACCATTGCCCGCGACCACCCAGACATCGTCGTCGTCGAGCGCTACGGTAGCTCTGCCGAGGGTCGCCCGCTCTACGTCGTCAAGGTCGGCACCGAGCCTGGCCGGGCCCGCCCGGCGCTGTGGGTCGACGCCAACATGCACAGCAGTGAGTTGGTCGGCGTCAACGTCGCGGTCTGCTTCGTCAACGATCTCATCGCCCTGCATCGCGGCGATGACCGCCACGGTCTGAGTGAGGCGGTGGCGGCGGCGGCGAAGGCAGCTCTCGTCTACGTGGTGCCAACGGTGTCGCCCGATGGGTTGGAGGCCGTGCAGCAGGACGGTCGCTTCGTGCGCAGTTCGCCCGTGATGGCGCCCGAGCGCACCCGCCGCCCCCGCTGGCGCCAGGTCGACATCGACGGCGATGGTCAGGTCCGTCGCATGCGCGTGCTCGATCCCTGCGGCGGCTTTGTGGTTTCCAATCAGGTCGAGGGGCTGATGGTCCCGCGGTCCATCGACGACAGCGGACCATTTTACGCCCTGTATCCCGAAGGCGTGATCGACGATTGGGACCAGCTGAGCGTGCCGTCGTGGGGCATCTTCGACGACAATCCCCTCGACCTGAACCGCAACTTCACCACCAGCTGGAAGCCTGAGCCCGAGCAAGAGGGGGCTGGCGACTTCGCCGGCTCGAGCCCCGAGGCGCGGGCGTTGATGCAGTTGGCGACGTTGTCGCCGCATATCTTCGCCTGGATCAACCTCCATACCTTTGGCGGCGTGTGGATTCGGCCCCTGGGCAATGGCCCAGACACCCGCATCGCTTTCGCCGACCGCGCCATCTTTGGTCTCGTCGAGGAGTGGACCACCCGTCACGCCAACGTGCCCACGGTGTCGGGCTTTGAGCAGTTCACCTACGTGCCCGAGAAACCCCTGTGCGGCGACCTCGTCGACTACGCCTGGCATCAGCGTGGCGCCTACGCCTGGGCCGTCGAGCTGTGGGACCTCTTCAGCCGGGCCGGCCTGCCCCGCGCCAAACGCTTCGTCGATCGCTACACGGACCAAACGCCGGCGGATGTGGAGCACCTCGCCCGCGCCCTTGCCGCCATCGGGGCCTCGCCCATCGAGCCGTGGCGCAAGGTCGTGCATCCGCAGCTGGGTGACGTCGAGGTCGGCGGCTTCGACCCCCGCTTCTCGGTGTGGAATCCGCCCGAGGGCCCTCTCGTCGACGACATCGCCCGCGGCCATGCGGCGGTGTTGCTGCGCATGTTGTCGCTGTTGCCGTCGTTGCACGTCACGACGCGTCGCACGCCGCTGGCCGATGGTGTCTTCGTCGTCGAGCTCACCGTCGAAAACCGCGGCGGCCTGCCCACGCACGGGCCGACGGCAGCCATGGCCCTGCCCCACAACGAGCCCGTCGGCGTCTGTGTCGACGACGGCTGCCAGCTGCGGGTGCAAGACGGCCCCCGTCGGACCCTCGGGCACCTGGGTGGGACCCAGGCGGGCCGCTTCGGTCCTGGCGCCACCTGGCCGTATCAGAACAGCGAGGGCCTGCCCGCTCGACGACGATGCACCTTCGTGGTCACCGGCAGCGACCCCGTGCGCTTCTCGGTGGGTTCGGTACGCACTGGCTTCATCGCCGTCGAGGGGTGATCACGTCGCTTCAGCGCCACGCTGCACCGACGTGATCGGTGCGAGGCGGCCGGGTCTGTCAGCGGCCAATCACCGCCAGCAGGCGCCGCAGCAGCGATGGACGTTCGCGCAGGCGGTCGAGGGTGTCGTCGAGCGCGGCGGCCAGGGCACGGCAGTCGGCGAAGCGAACGGAGCGGTCAGTGGCGAGGGAGCCCATGACGACGTCGTCGACGGCATCACCCAATCCGGGTCGTTGGGCCGACGGCGGCTGCACCGGTCGTCTGGTGGCTTCGGCGACATCGCGCTCGGTCTTGCCATCGAAGGGATAGCCCCCGGTCAGGCAGCCATACAGGATGACGCCGATGGCCCAGACGTCACTCTGGGGTGACGGGCGCTCCCGTTGGAAAAGCTCGGGGGCCATATAGCGCACCGATCCGACCCGCACCCCGGTGTCGACAATGTCCTTGGCGGAGGCGGCGCCGAAATCAAGGACCACCAGCTCGTCTCTGGCCTCGAGACGTCGGTCGCCGAGCATGCCTCGTCGTGCTGGCTGGGTCCGCACCATGATGTTGCCCGGCTTGAGGTCGCCATGGACGATGCCTTGTTCATGGGCCGCCGACACGACGTCACACAGCCCGCGGGCCAGATGGACGGCGCGCCCGGCACTCATGGGTCCCTCGTTCATCAGGTCCCCCAACGTGCGCCCCTGCACCAGCTCCATCGTCAGATACCGCAGGGGGCCGTCGAACGTCTCCTCCTCGTGCAGCTCGAAGATGCGGCAGAAGCCTGGATGATGAATCCGTCGCGAAAACAAGATCTCGTTGCGAAACCGCTCCACGGCGGCGGTCGAGGCCATGGGCGACAACACCTTGACGACGACGGGCAGCGACAACGCGGTGTCGGTGGCGCGATACACCGTCGAGAACGCGCCGATGCCGATGACGTCATCGAGCGTGTAGCGACCCAGTCGGTGTCCGGTGGGGTAGCTCGGTCGCACCGCCGGGGCGGCGGTGGTGCCGGCTGGCGTCGTCAGAGGCGCCAGGCGCATGGGCAGGGGCGTCTGGTCGGTGGTGGCATCGCCCGGGGCACCGATCGCAGGCCCGGTCACCTCGTCAATGCCGTCCATCGGGTCGAGCTCGTCGGCCGCCCGTCGGGGCGATGCTCCGTCGTCGTCTGGTTGGGTCATGGCGCGATCTCGCCGGTTCGAGACGACGTCTTGCTCATGCCGCCGAGGGATACCGGCATGCGGCCTCGTGCCGGTTTGTCGCCGACCACGACGGCGGCAGCCGCAGCCGCGCTGTCATCGTGCCAGCCAAAGGCGCAGACGTAGCCCTCGACCCCCGGAAAGGCGTTGAGCAGCCAGGGAGACCCAAAGCTGACGGCGACGACCTTGACGCCCGGCAGGCCCGCCTGCACCGCGCGGACGATGGCGATGTGGTCGCCGCTGTACATGCCGACCACGACCACGTCGGCACGCTGCTGTTTGGCGAGGGCCACCACCCGTTGGGCGTCTTTGGCGGTGGCGCCCTTGGTGGGTGACCACGGCAACGAGATCGTATGGGCTCCGGTCCTTCGCTCAAGCACCCGCAGAAACGCCGTCTGCGCCGCCGCCGCCACCACGCGGATGCCACGCTGCAGCGGCAGCACGTGGTCTTCGTTCTTGACGACGGTGATGGCCCGCTCCGCAACCTCCTGCAGCACGCTCCGGTCGCTGCTGTGCAGGGCGGTGAGGGCCGTGGCGATGCTGGGCACCGTTTCATGAAAAAGCCCGATGCGCGCTTTGTGCTCCAAGACGCGCCGGACGGCCTGGTCGAGGCGGGCGCGGGGAATGCGGCCGGCGATGACGGCGTCTTTGAGGGCCTGTCGCACCTCGCGCTTCTTCTCGGGGAACCACAGCACCATCACCATGTCGGCGCCGGCGTTGACGGCACGGACGGCGGCCTCGCCAGCCCCGTATTGCTCGACGATCCCCTGCATCTCCAGGCCGTCGGTGATGACGAGTCCGTCCCAGCCAAGCTCCTCGCGCAGCACGCCGGTCAACACCTTGGCCGACACCGTTGCCGGCACCATATTGCCCTCGGCCAGCAACGGCAGAGCGATGTGCGCCGTCATGATGGCGGGCAGACCGGCGGCGAAGGCGCGAGCAAAGGGACGCAGCTCGACGTTGAAGAGGCGCTCCCGGTCATGCATCAGCACGGGCAATGCGTAATGGCTGTCGGTGTCGGTGTCGCCGTGGCCGGGGAAGTGTTTGGCGACGGCAATGACGCCAGCTTCGCTGAGGCCGTCAATGTAGCCAACGCCGATGTCACCAACGCGATCGGGGTCACCGCCAAAGGAGCGCACGCCGATGACCGGGTTGTTGGGATTCGAACTCACGTCGAGCACAGGGGCCAGGTTCATATTGAAGCCCCACAGGCGCAGGTCCCGACCCAGGGCCAGTCCCACGCGATGGGCGAGGTCTCGGTCGTCGGCGGCGCCCAGGGCCATGGCCGACGGCAGCGCCACCGCGTCGGCCTTCAAGCGCACGACGCTGCCTCCTTCCTGGTCGACGGAGACGAACATCGGTATCGACGGGACGCAGCCCGCCGACGCCCGGGCCGACGAGGTCGCACAGGCTGGCCGGGGGTCGTGGCTGCGGACCGCCCGAATCAGCGTCATGGTTTGTTCAGCATCGTCGATGTTGCGGGTGAACAGGGCCACACCGCCGGGCTGCATCTCGTCGAGGAAGCTGCTGATGGTGCCGTCCATCACCGTGCCGCCAAAGCCCAGCAAGAGCAGTTGCCCGACTTTTTGATCGATGCTCAGGCTGTCGATGACGTCGGCCTCGTCGATGCCATCGATGGTCCAGGGCGCGCTTTTCACCGCCATCGCCGCGCCCAACGCCTGCGCCGGCGTCACCACCAGCGCCGACAGAGCTGACAGAGCCCATATGCACGACAACGACCACCGCATCCGCTCAGCATAGCGACGGCAGGCCCGCGGCCGAACTTCTTGGCCGCGGGAGCCAATCAGGGGATGGTGCTGCCCCGGGCGCCCGTCGTCGCCGGTCCATCTTCGAGCATCGGTGGCGACGTCAGCATGGGCACGGGCTTGCCCAGCCGGCTGAGGGCGGCGCGGGCGGCCGCGTTGTCGGGGTCGGTCAGCAAGACCCGACGAAACTCCAGCGTGGCTTCGTCAGGCATCCCCAACTGCACGAGGGCGTGGCCGGCAAAGAGGCGGGCGCGGTCGTCTCGGGGGTCCATGATCAAGGCGCGCATATACCAGACCAGGGCCCGCTGTTCGTCGCCGGCGCGGTGCCAGGCATAGCCCAGATTGACGATGTACTTGGGCTCCGTTGGCACCAGCGCCGTTGCCTTCTCGAGGTTGTAGATGGCCTCCTGGTGCAAGCCTGTCGCCAGCAATGCTGCGGCCAGGTGGTTGCGATATGGAGCATTGTCGCCGTCGATCAGCACGGCCTGCTTGTAGGCGTCGACCGCGCGGCGGGCATCGGTCCCTCCCAGGCCGGGGTCTACGCTGACGCCCGCTTCAAAGGCGGCGCGGGCCTCGGGGGAGCGATGCACGAGGCCACCGCTGCGCAGATCAGGCCGGGCATTGTCGGGGTAGCTGCGGTTCTGACACCTCTCACGACAGCTGGCGCAGTCCAGCGGTTGCGCTGCCGACGCCACTGTCGACGTCATCATCATCGACGTCAGCGACAGCAAGGCCAGAACAGTCCAAGTCGGTCTCATGGCGACAGGATGACCGATGTGCGGCGGCACTGCACGCCCGGTACATGTGTCGACGCTCGCTGGGGCAAACCGTTCATGCTCGACGAGTTCCTGGCGTGCGTCGACGACACCAATGACGACTGCGGCCCGCAGTCACCCGTCGTGCCAGCCTGTGGCCGGTGCGTCAGTCGGCGTGACCGTCGTCGCTCTTGTCTCCGGTTTTGTCTCCGGCTTTGCCTCCCAGCGGTGGCGAGAGGGCAAGGGTGGCGCGCAGGCCGTCGACCAGGTGTGGCGGTCGGTGGGGCTCAAGTCGGCCTCCTTGGCTTTTGTGGATCTTCAGTAGCGCCACGCCAGGGTGGTGCCGAGGAAGCCCTCGACGCGGCGGACGCCGGCCACCAGGCCAGCGTTGTCGCTCCATTCGATGGTGCCGTCGACGGTGGCGCTGACGCTGCCGAAGCCGCGGTCCCATACGGACTGCTCCGACGAGGTGAGCAGGCGGCCGCTGTCAAAGGTCCAACGCAGCGACGCGCCCGCCTGCAGCGTCTGCTCGACGACACGCTGGGTGAGGAAGCGGGTGTAGGGCTGCCCGGTGGGGTCATTAAACGGGGGCTGAAAGGTCGGCTGGTCCAAGAGGTAGCCGTCGTCGAGGATGCCGCCGTTGCGGCCATCGATGATGCCGGCGCTGGCGTTGCCGTGGCGCAGAAAAATCGTGCGCAACTCGAGGTCGAGCAAGCTGGTCGCGGGGTCGTCCAGCAGGCGCAGCAGCGAGCGCAGCTCGACCCGGTCGCTGTTGGGTTCGAGGGCCGGACCGAAGTTCACACCGCCGTTGGTGTAGTTCTCGAAGTTGAAGCCGTCGCCTGGCGTGTTGATGTGGGCATACATGTACGGCATCACCGCGGTGTAATCGACGCTGACGAGGCGCAGCGCCTGCAACCAGGACGACCCGCGACCGGCAGGTGCCCACGACGCGCCGACCTGGGCGGCGAATTTGTATTTCGTATCCAGCACGCCGCGCACGGTGTCGTTGAATTGGAAGTCGTCGGCGTAAAACACGCCCTTGACGTCGACCCCGGGCAGGGGACGGACCCTCCCGCTCAGCCCCACCAGCGAGTTGTCGGCGAAGCCGCCGATGCCCTGGGCGTGGAAGTACGCCGACGCCGGCAAGAGATAGAGGGGGTCGAGGCGGCCGGTGATGACCGTCTCAAACACGCCGAGGTCGAGCCAGGGCGCCGGATGGACGTCGAGCTGATGAAAGTGCAGGTGCTTGCCCGAGCTGCGCCCCAGGCCATTGTCGTCGGTGGCCTGCAGCTCGAACAGCGCGATGTGGGCGGTGAAAAAGTCCCGCTGCATCATCACCGACAGCTCACCAGCCACCGGCGCCTGCTGGCCGATGACGATGCCATTGCGAAAAAACGGTCCGAGGCGATGCCGCGACAGCGCCGCCTGGCCAAAGAGTGCGCCCTCGTCGTCGACGGTGCCGACCGCGAGGGAACCAAACGACATGTTGCGGACGTCGAGGCGGACGTCGCCAACGTCGATGTCGGTGGCGTCGGCGATGAAGTCTTCGGGGTTGCCGCGGGCGGCAGGCAGCAACAAGCCATCCTGCAGGCGCACGCCTGAAATGCGCACGTGAGACGCCAACGACAACCACGGCGCCGGCATGAACTGCCAATCGGGATCGAGGGCCACCAACGCATAGGGTCCAGCGGTGGCCGTCGTGCTGCGCAGCTCGCTGTCGACGGCGAGGTGGGGCAGCTCGTCGCCCAGGCGGGCCAACAGCCACGAGGCGCGACGGCGGTCGACGACGGTGGCCGAAGGGTGTGCTTGCACCTTGTGCAGAATCGCCCGCAGCAGCGGCAACGGGCAGGGTTGCAGTGCCGGCAGGGGGCCGGTCAAGCCACGGAGCTCCCAGATTTCCAGGTCGTCATAGAGGGGGTCGGTGGGGTCTGAGACGACCTGGGCCCGGGCGCTCCCGGTCAGCAGCACGACGACAGCCACGATGCCGGTGACGATGCCGGTGACGATGCCGACGGCTGCGTTGCAGAAACCCCGATGGGCCGGGGCGTGGATCGATGCGAGCTGCACCCCGACCCGCTATTCGGCGGCGTTGAGGCGGTCGGCCTCGCCGAGGTCGGCCACGATGGGAGCGAGGGCCGAGGCGCTGGATCGCACCGACACGTCACGTAAGGCCCGATGGAGAGACTGGAGTGCCTTGCGCTGGGCCGCACGCAGGGGCGGGTCCTGGCGGCTCGGCCATCGGGCCGTCAACGCACCCACGCGCCCGCCGCGCCGGGGACCGCGCAGCACGAGGGCCTGATGTTCGGCGGAGCGAGGCTCAGATGCTTCGGCTCGATGCCACACCAGGACCGTGGGCGTCGTCGCACCCTGGTGCAGCGTATGCACGACGAGGCTGGCTTCTTCACAGCCCAACGCCGGCAAGCTGTACTCGACCTGGCGCCAGGCCGACTCCAACGTCGGCGCGTCCCGCACCTGCCGGGCAACGTCCCGGGCCGACCTGACGAGGCCGATGGCGTCGGCAGGCGCGTCGCCAAAGAGTCCGACCCGGAGCACCAGGGCGATGCCGGCGACCAGAGCCAGCACGACGGCAAGCGTAATGCGGATGGCGTTGCCGTCGACGAGGGCCACGCCTGCCAGGGCAAAGAGGGCCGCCACCCCGTGCAGCGTGAGCACGGCGGCACGGTGCGACAGCCCCAGGGCCATCAGCCGGTGGTGCAGATGCTCGCGGTCGGGCGAAAACGGGCTCTGTCCCCGCGACGTGCGACGGATGATGCACAGCGTGGTGTCGAGGATGGGCACAGCGACCACGCACAAGGGCAGGGCGGTGATGACGGTGACCGCGGTCGCGGCCTTGTGGTGGGTCCACAGCGAGACCACCGCCAACACGAAGCCCAGAAACAACGACCCCGAGTCGCCGAGGAAGATGAGCGCGGGGTTGGCGTTGAAGAACAAGAAGCCGACCAACGACCCCGCCAGCGCCGCCATGCACAGCGCCAGCAGCACCTGGCCATTCATCAGCGCCACGCCGAACAGGGCGGTGGCGGCGATGAGGGCGATGCCGGCGGCGAGGCCGTCAAGGCCGTCGATGAGGTTGACGGCATTCACGACGCCGACAATCCACAGCACCGTCAGCGGCAGCGACAGCATGCCGAGGTCGACGGCGAGCCCGAACGAGCCCCCCACGGCATCGATGCGAAATCCCGCCGCCCACATGGCCACCGCGACCACGATTTGCACCGAAAATTTGGTCTTGGCGCCGGCGCCCCGCAAGTCGTCGTAGATGCCGAGCCCAACGATGCCGAGAGCACCGAGGGCGAAGGCCCACACCAGCGTCACATCGGCAAACAGGGCCCGGGCCACGGCGTTGTCGTGCAGCGACAGCCCGGCGATGGGTGTCAACATGGCCAACACGACCGCGATGCCCCCCAGGCGCGGAATAGCGTTGACGTGGACCTTGCGGCCGTGGTCTGGGAGGTCGAAGAGGTGGAAGCGGTGGGCCAACGCGGTCACGATCGGCGTCAACACCGTCGCGACCACCAGCGCCAGCAGGAAAGCGGCGACAAAGGTCAGCATGCCCCCTCCCGTCGACGCCGGCCCATGACCCTGCGGTGAGGCATCAGTCGCAGCATGGCCACTCCATACATCCGTGGCCCAATGCAGGACCGCGGACCAAGACATATTCAATCAAGAGCCAGTCAATGACCGGCCAACACCCTCCAAGTGTGCCGCACTTCGCCGACAACGCAAGCCGGTCGTCAGGGATGTGGGCCGGGAAAGCTCACATCGCTCCACACAAGCCGCCGTGTGAAGAAGCCCTCATGACATGGATGTCGCGGTTGCCGGGTCGAAGATCTTGCCTGGATTCATCAGGCCGTCTGGGTCGAACAGGGATTTCACCCCTCGCATCAGGGCGATCTCCATCGCTGGTCGCGAACAGTGCAGCACCGGCTTTTTCCACAGCCCGACGCCATGTTCGGCCGAAATGCTGCCGCCAAACACGGCCAACAGATTCCCCAGCAGCTCGGTTACCCGCTCGCAACTGTGTCGGAATTCGCTCGGCGGGTGCCCGAGCGGCGGCAGGATGCTGATGTGCAGGTTGCCATCGCCAATGTGGCCAAACCAGACGACCTCCCAGTCCGGATATTCGCGGGCGAACAGCGCATCGGCGCTCACCAGGAACGCCGGGACGTCCCCGACGCGGACGGCGATGTCGTTTTTGTAGGGCGTGAACCTGGCGAGGCTCTCGGTGATGCCTTCGCGCACGCGCCACAGCTCGGCTGCCTGGGCATCGCTTTGACTCACGACGGCATCGACGACGTAGCCGGCCTGCTGGGCATCGACAAATGCGGCGACGGCCGCATCTTCGTTGGCGTCGAACTCGGCCAACACCAGCACCGGCGCCTCCAGCGCAAATGGACGACGCGCTCCGGCGGCCACGACATGGCGTAAAGCCTTGTCGGTCAGAAACTCAAAGGCGCTCAGCGTCAGCCGACGCCGCAATGACGCAAACACCGGCATGATGGCCTCGAGGCCGGACAAGGCCAGCATCATGACCTGCTGGGGGGGCGGTGCCTCCACCAGGCGCAAGGTCGCCTCGACGACAATCCCAAGGGTGCCCTCAGAACCGATGACCAAATGGCGCAGGTCGTAGCCGGTCGCGTTTTTGACGAGCCCACGATTCAGGTCGAGGAGTTCGCCGGTGCCGGTCACGATCTTGAGGCCGAGCACCCGTTCGCGCGTCAGTCCGTAGCGCAGCACCCTGATGCCACCAGCGTTGGTGGCGACGTTGCCACCGATTTGGCTGGAGCCCCTGCTCGCGAAGTCGACAGGATAGAAAAGTCCATGGTGCCGCGCGGCTTCCTGGACCTCCTGGGTTGTGACGCCGGCCTCGACGGTCAACGACTGGTCGGCAGCGCGAAATTCGGTGATGGCCCGCATGCGGTCCATCGACACCACCAGTTCGCCCCGCGCCGCCACCGCGCCACCCGACAGCCCGGTACGTCCACCCGAGGGCACCAGCGCCACCCGGTGGGTCCGAGCCCAGCGCACGATCGACTGGACCTCCTGCACCGTCTGGGGCTGAACGACGGCCAATGGTGCCGGCGTCGCCACTCGCGTCCAATCCTGGCCGTAGGCGACAGGATCGACGTCGACCGGGGAAGGATGCAGCGTCGACAACGCGTGGCGGAGGTCATCGCTCATTGTCAGCGTCCTTGCTTGCGTCGCCATCGACGTATGTGGCGAAGCGGGCGGCCTGGGCATCCAGGGAAAATTCCGTCCGACCCTGGCGCACCACGGCCGCCATTCGCCGTCGCTCGTCTCCGTCTTCGACGAGTCGCTTGAGGGCGCTGGTGGCCTCGTCCACCTCGTCTTTCTCGAACGTGAAGCCGAAGCCTCGGTCGACGACGGCGCGCCCACCTTCATTCCTCGGCATCACCACCATCGGCAAGCCACTGCCGATGAACTCGAAGACCTTCACGGGAAAGGCTCGACCCTCGTCGTCGTAATGCCGGTGAACCGACAAGCCGATGTGTGCTTCTCGCAACAACGCGCCGATCTCGGCGTTGGCACGGGGCCCAAAGACCTCAACGTGGGGCAATGCCAGTGCCCGCAATGCATCCAGTTTCTTGCCGAAGCCGATGATGCGAATTCGGTAGTCCACCGTGGTCTGCTCCGCGAGGTCGCGCGCGATGGTCGCGAATGCATCGAGGTCAAAGAGTTCGCCGAAGTTGCCGTGACTGATGATGACGATGGGGCCTGCAGCCTCGCGTACCGGCGGAAAAAAGATCGCTTCCGAAAAGCCATTGCTACACAGGTGAACAATGCGTCCGGGCAGCATCGCGGCGAGGTAACTCTGCAACTCCGGCGTCACCGTCGTCAGCACTGACGCTCCGGCATATATTCGTCGGACCAGCCCGAACACAGCTTGGTAGGGCAGGCCTTCTTTGCGCAGCAGTCCCGCGCGCGCGTAGACCTCGGGATAGAGGTCGCGCACGTCGAGCGTGTACGGCGTCCGGGATGCGATGAGCGAAGACCACACCACGAGGGTCACGATGAATGGCGGCGTTGTGATCACGACGTGGTCTGCGCGCTGCCGCCGGACCGCTCGCGCCATCTCCAACCCGAGGCTGAGTTCGCCGATGATGCGTTTTGAGAAGGAACGGTCGTTCTTCGGCAGTCGACGCGCCATTTTCTCGACGACGACACCCTCTGCTGAGAAGGTGTTGTGGTGAGCGCCGCATACGACCGTGACGCCACCAACGGCCCCCAGCGCACGAGCGACCGCCTGACCGCGCACCGACAATGCGTTTTCGCCCGACAGCAGGTCGGCCACGACGAAGACTGTCCGGTGTGGCTGCTCCTCACGCACGCGGTACGCCCCGAAGCATCATGTCGACGATGGCGTCGGCGGAATGGCCGCTGCCATAGGGATGAACGTCGGCGCCGCGCGTCCCGATGGCCCCCAGCACACCGTGGGCGACCGCTGCTGCCGACGTCGGCGGCACGAGCCGGTTCCAACCGCTGTCGACGAGTTCCGTCCACTCCGTCTCATCCCGCAGCGTCACGCAAGGGACACCGTGGAAGAACGCCTCTTTTTGTACCCCGCCCGAGTCGGTGGCGATGACCGCCGCTGCGGTCTCCAAGCGCACCATGTCGAGATAGCCCTGGGGCGGCAGCAGCGTCATGGTCGTTGTGACGTCGTCGAGAATGCCCATCCGGTCAAGGGCCACCCGCGTCCGCGGGTGAAGGGGCCACACCACACGCCGTTTTGCGGCGACCTCGCGCAGACCCTGAACGATGTTGGCAAGGCGCGTGGGGTCGTCGGTGTTGTCGGCACGATGGATGGTGACGAGGACGAACGAGCCGTCGTCAAGGCCGGCGGTGTCGAGGACGCCGCGGCCCAGGGTGAGCGCCCGTCGGCCATGCTGAATGGCAACGTCGTACATCACATCGCCAACCAGGAAGACGCGCGCATCGTCGACCCCTTCGCGTCTGAGGTGGGCGACGGCTTCCGTCGTCGGCGCGAACAGCCACGTCGACACTCGGTCGGTCAGGATGCGATTGACCTCTTCAGGCATTTTCATGTTGAAGGACCGTAGACCGGCCTCGACATGCGCCACTGGCACGTGGAGCTTCACCGCCGCGAGCGTGCCGGCCAGGGTCGAGTTCGTGTCTCCGTAGACGAGGACCGCGTCGGGGCGTTCGTCGAGGATCACCCGCTCAATGGCCTGCAACATCCGCCCGGTCATCTCGCCATGGGAGCCGCCGGCGATGCCGAGGTGATGCTTCGGCGATGGCATGCGCAGCTCATCGAAGAACACATCGGACATGTTGGCATCGAAGTGTTGTCCCGTATGGACGAGCACCTCCTCAAGGTCGCTGTGAGCGCGCATCGCCTGCGACACGACGCTGGCCTTGATGAGTTGCGGCCGCGCGCCGACGATCGTGACCACCTTCATCTCATGCTCCGTGCCGGGAGCCGCTCATACAGGGCGATGAGCTTTTGTTGCTCGGCTTCCCAGTTGTATGTCTTCACCACCGCGCGGCGGCCATTGTCACCGAGGCGCTGGGCCAGGGCCGGGTCGGCAACGAGCCGGTCGATGGCCTTCGCGATATCGGCCGGTTTCTCGGGGTCGACGCATAGACCACACTCGTTGCCCTCGACGATGTCGCGCCACAGGGGGAAATGCGATGCGATCACGGGAATGCCCGCGCTCATGTATTCAAACATCTTGTTCGGCTGTGCATCGATGTGATTGGGCAATGGCAGAAATGTCACGATCCCCGCCATGGAGCGCGACAGGACGTCGCGTACCTGGGCCCTGCCGATCTGGCCCAGTGGCTCCACCCGTGACCAGCCCGGCAGACCCCGCAGGCGGTCTTCGAGGCCAGGCTCCTGGAAGGTGCCGCCGAGCACCAGCCGCGTTGGTGACGCGACCCGGGCCATGGCCTCCACGAGTTCCGGGACACCGCGGATCGAGGTCATGCCGCCGATGAAACAGACTTCCGGCGCCTTGTGCTCCCAGCCGATGGCCTCGGTCGTCAGTTCCTTGATCCACGGAAAGTTGTTGATGTCGACAGTACAAGGGTTGTCGCGCAGAAACTTGTCGCGGATGACCGGCGTCGCCGTCACGATGGCGTCGAGGGAACGGCAAATCGACCACTCAAAGACCCGGACGCCCTTCGAGATGGCACCACGCACCGGCTTCCAGAGGTAGTGCTTGCCGAGGACCTGCTTGGGGAGGTCTTCGTGGGCGTCGAAGACAACGCAGGCCCCGCGAGCCTTCAACGCCGCTGCCACCGGGAGAAGTTCCGGATCGTGCAGGTGGTACACATCGGCATCGACCTCGATTGCCCCGCGCAGCACACGGCGCGTCGCCTGGGTCGCGCGAGCGAAACGCCCGTTGGAGCGACCCACCCCGTGGATGAACACGTCGTCCTTGATGTCGTCGGGCTCATCGTCAGCGACGACCAGGTGCACGTCGTGCCCGGCGGCCGCCAGGCTGCGACACTCCTTCATGAAGATGCGGACATCATGGCGGGGATGGGCGGAGGTGAGGTGTGCGATTCGCATGGGCTTCACGCTGCTTGGCGCAATGGACGCACGCAGGAAAGCACCACGAGCGAAATGAGGATTCCGTGCGTCAGCAAGCTCGTGACGAAGTCGCTGGCGTACAGCACCGTGACCACGAGGGGGGCATTGGCGGCGACCACGATGCGGGCGTCGAGGCGTTCAGCAAAAGCGGCGAGCGAGGCGATCAGCAGGCCAATGCCTACGGCATACAAGAGCACGCCAACGGGGCCGGCATTGGCGTAGCCACTCCCGATCCAGCCGACGTTGGC
>CAJBHN010000277.1 GCA_903952805.1 uncultured Myxococcales bacterium
CGACGACGGCGCCGAAGAAGAAGAAGAAGAAGAAGAAGGCGCGGGTTCGTCCCGCTGGAGACGCTGATGGCCAAGTGGAGCGAACACCGCAACGACAAGACCCCGGCGTCGACGACGACGTCGTCGTCGACATCGCCAGCGTCGTCGCCGTTTGCGGCGCTGTCGGCGCTGCGGGCGTCGCTGCCCGAGGCGCCGCCGACGCCGACGGCAGCCGTGGCCGACAAGGTCATCAAACGCTTTGGCGAAAAAGTCGTCGTCCGCCTGACCCGCAAGGGCCACGGGGGCAAGACCGTCACCATCGTCAGCGGCGTGCTGCCCGACGCCAGAGACACGCTGTGCACGGCGATGAAGAAGAAGCTCGGCACCGGCGCCCGCGTCGACGGAGACGACATCGTCATCCAGGGCGAGGTCGTCGACCGCGTCGTGATGTTGTTGGAGGCCGAAGGAGCCAAGAGGGTCGTGCGGGGCAGCTGATCGGCCGGGGACGGCGACGCCCCCTGCCCGGATCCAGATCCGCCAACCGGCGGATGCCAGCGGCCTCCCACGCCCGCGTACCATGGCGCCCATGAGCCGACCTTCAACCCCCGCCCTGCTGCTGCTGCTGCTCGATGCCGGGTGTGCTGCGGTGTTGGTTTCCTGGGTCGGCGGCTGCAGCGGCCACAGTGTGCTGGACCAGGCCGACGGCGCCGCCCTGCTGCAGGTCAGCAGCCGCCCCACCATGGTCGACAGCGACGACGTCCCCGTGATGGGCGTCGTGCTCAGCGCCGCCGATGGCCGCGAAACCCGGCTGCCAGATGCCCGCGCCGCCGCCCTGTGGCCGGGCGCCGCCGCCAGTCTCGACACGCGCCTGGTCGTCGTCGACGCCGACGCCCGCCTGCTGGTGCAGCAGGGTGCCAGCCGCCGCCAGTTGCTCGATGGCGTCGTGGGCGAACCCGTAGTGCTCGACAACCAGCGCGTCATCGTGGCCCGGCAGACCGAGCCCGGCGAAAGCGACTTGTGGGTCGTGACCGACGACGGCCAGCCGCCCCGCGCCCTCGCTGCCGCCCCCGGCGCCGACGACAGCGCCATGGTGTTGCACGACGGTCGGGTGCTCTTTGTCTCGGGTCGCAGCGGGGTCGCCTCGCTGTGGATCGTCGATGCCGACCCCATGGCCACCCCTCGTCAACTCACCAACGTCGGCCAAAGACCCGGCGCGCTGACGTCGTTGTTTGTGCCCCCGCCCGCCACCAGGCCCACCCAGCAGGGCTCGATCATCGTCTCCGACGACGGCGAGGGCGGCCATTGGCTGGTTGACCTCGACAGCGGCGCTGTCGCTCGTCAGCCGGTCGTCGTGAAGGCGGTGCGCTGATGTCGCTGATGAAGCCCACGCTCGCCGTCATCGTCGCCATCTCCGTCGCCATCGTCGTCGGTGCAAGCCCGGCCAGGGCCCAAAACTACGCGCGGCCCATCGTGGCCCCGGCGTCGGGCACGGTCCCCTATGTCACCGCCTACCGCGACGACAACAGCGGCGCCGCCATGCAGGACTTCACCTGCGGCACCCACACCTACAACGGTCATGGCGGCACCGACATCGGCATCGGCGGCTTCGAGGTCATGGACGCCGGCAGCCGTGACGTCGTCGCCGGCGCCGACGGCACCGTCGGATCCGTGCAAGACGGCTGCGCCGACCGCTGCACCACCGGCACCTGCGCTTGCGGCGGCGGCTTCGGCAACTACGTCCGCATCGACCACGACGACGGCAAGAAGACCTACTACGGCCACCTCAAGCGCGATTCCCTGCGGGTGCAAGCAGGCCAACGCATCAGCTGCGGCACCGTGCTGGGCCAGGTGGGCTCGTCGGGCAACTCGACCGGACCCCACCTGCACTTCGAGGTGCGCCACTCCAACGACGCCTCCGACGACCCCTTTGGCGGCGACTGCGGTGGCCCCACCAGCTACTGGATTTCCCAGGGCGCCTACCGCGACCTCCCGTCGGCGACGTGCCCCGGCACGACAACCCCACCGCCCGCCACCACGACCGGCACCCTGCGAGGCGTGGTCTTTCACGACACCGGCGCCGGCACCGCCGACATGAGCCGTCGCATCGCGGGCGCCACCATCGTGGTCATCGATCCGGCCCTCAACACCACGGCCGCCGGCGTCGACGCCGAGTGGAGCTTCGCCGTCGCCGTCGGCCCCCGCACCATCCGCGCCAGCGCCCCGGGCTACCAGAGCGCTGAACGCACCTGCGACGTCGAGCCCACCGGCGACTCCTGGTGTTCCATTGGCCTGCTGCCCCAGGCAGGCCCCGAGCCCGAGCCAGACCCGACGACAGACCCGACGACAGACCCGACGACAGACCCGACGACAGACCCGACGACAGACCCGACGACAGACCCGACGCCCGAGCCCGTCCCCGGCGACGACAAGCCCGGCGGCGACGACAACACCGGCGATGGCGGCATCGGCCAGAGCGACCCCGAGGCCGATCCCCTGGCCAGCGGTCCCCGGCAAAACCCCATCGTGACGAGCGGCTGCAGCCAGGGCGACAGCGGCGACATCAGCGTCGTCGCCGTCGTGATGCTGGTCGCTGGCACCGTCCGTCGTCGTCGTCGCGGCTGACGGCGGCCCCGCTCATGACGACGGCGGCCAGATCTCGGGGAACCTCCAGGCCACCATCGGTGTCACAAGGCTGATGTCTCGCCTGCGCATCTGCTGTGCCCCGTTGTTGCTGCTGGCGTCGTCGTGGGCCGGCGCGCTGCCAGCGACGTCAACGCCCCCTCCAGCACCACCAACACCAACGCCCGTCATCAGCTTCGCTGAAGCCGCCCAACTCGCGCTCATCGACAGCAGCGCGCCGACGCCGCTGCTGACGGCCCTGCTCGAGGACGAGCGCACGTGCGGCGTCGACAGGGTTGCCGACAGGGTTGCCGACCGTGCCGCCGACAACGACCGCACCCGCTGCCGCATCCGCGCCCTGCTCGGCCACGTCTACGACGGCGACGCCACGGCGCAGCGGACGGCCCTCGACCTCTACGAGCGCAGCGGCACCGTCGCTGGCCTGCTGCCCGAACAAGACATGGACGGCGCCTACCGCGGTCAGCTCCACCTCGTGCCCCACCTGCCCGTCGGCAACGACGCCAAACACCTGCG
Organism: uncultured Myxococcales bacterium; assembly: GCA_903952805.1. Lineage (GTDB taxonomy): Bacteria > Myxococcota > UBA727 > UBA727 > VGSZ01 > VGSZ01. Next base: position 3,133 of record CAJBHN010000277.1, read on the forward strand.
CTTCGCCGCCGACGCCCTGCTGGACTTCGACGACTTCTTCGCCCGCCTCGGCGCCCCCGTCCGCTTTCGTTGGCGTCCACTCGGCCTGCGTTTCTTTGAGTCCGTCAAACGCAAGACCCCGTCGGCCTTCGCCGTCGGCTGGACGGTCTCCTACAACGTGCGCGGTTCCCTGTTCGTCAGCGCCGCCGCCGTCAGAGAGACCTTCTTCCACGAGATCTTCCACCTCAACGATCAAAGCCGCGGCCACTGGTCGCTGACGGCGCTGGGTGACGTGTACCGCGCCATCGTCGCCCGCTGCGGCATGAACCGGGCGTGCCTGAAACCCTATGCCCCCGACCACATCGTCGTGCGGGGCGGCACCTACTACGCGTTCATGCCCGACAACGGCGTCACTGAGTACGCCGCCGACGTCGCCAGGCGCTACTACGTCGAACAGCGGGCCCTGCTGCATGGCCAACAGGTCAAGCAGCCCTTTAAATGCGGCCCGCCAGAAAACGCCCGCGCCTGGCAGCTGGTGGTCGACGAATTCTTCGGCGGCATCGACCGCGTCCCCGCCTGCCGCTGACGCCAGCCTTTTCAAGGAGATGGCGCCGGTCCGGCCCCAGACGTCCCATGTCGGGATCTGACCCACATGTCGGGAAGCAACCCATCCGTCATTCAGCCGATAAGGAACGCATGGCGACCATCACGCGCACCGATTTCCTGCAGACCTTTCGGACCGGCATCAACCTCAACGCCCCCAACCTGGCGCAGAACATCGATGCGACGGCCCTGGCCCGGCTGCAGGCCCTCGACACCAATGGCGACGGCCTCGTGCAGGGCCAGACCTCGCTTGGCCAGGCGTGGACCATCCTGGACAGCTTCGACAACAACGGGCGCTCGGCGTCGATCTCGTCGACCAGCCGCGGCGGCGAGATGCTGCGCGCCCTGACCCCCGTCGGTGCCACCCCCACCGTCGCCCCCGGCGAGCGGGTCAAGCAAGCCGCCCTCGACCGCGCCGCCAACGACCGCGACGGCTACGCCTACAGCAACGCCCCCACCTCGCCGCTGATGAACCTGTCGGGCAACCGCAGCCCCGGCGTGTCGCGGCCCTCGTGGCTGAAGGACAACAACAAGTGCAACCAGTTCGTCGGTGACGCCCTCAGCCGCGGCGGCATGCGCATGCCCACCTTCAAGATGACCGATGGCTCCGAGCACTACGTCAACGCCGAGAAGCTGCCGACGTTCACCAACCACTTTGACCGCGTCACCGATCCCTCCCAGATCCGGGCCGGCGACATCTTCGTCGTCGACTACCCCGGCACCGGCCTCTCCACCGCCCACACCGAGGTCATCACCGGCTACGACGCGGCCAGCGGTGACTTCAAGACCACCGGCGCCCACGGCGACGGCGCCTACGAGAAGGACCGCCCGGCCTGGTTGCAAAACATGACGTACGACGCCGCCAATCGCCGGTGGGACGACGGCGGCAGCGCCGTGTACATCCTGCGTCCCAAGATGCCCGCTCCCAGTGGTACGGTGTCCATCCGTGGCTGAACCGATGGAGTCCCCATGAGCGCGTCGCACCGACGGTTGAACACCAAGCTCCACAACGTCGTGCGCGCCAGCAGCCTCCTGCTGGCGTTTTTCGTCGTGCGTTCGGCCGAGGCCGGCGAACAGCTCTCCATCGCCCAACTCGTAAAACAAGCCGACGCCGTCGCCCTCGTCGACAACACCCTGCGCAGCAGCGTCGCCATCCGCCGGTGGCTGGGCGGCACCGAACCCCGGGCGCCCTTCACCCTCGAGTCGCCTCTGTGCATCCCCGACAAGGACATGTTGCTGCGGTGGCAGAGCAGCCACAAAAACCACGCGGGCGCCCCGACCTGGCAACGCACCCTCGCCGTCGGCCACGCTGACCAGCTCGTGTTCTTCAAGCTGTACCAGGGCGTGTTGGTCCCCCTGTGCGAGACCGAGGTCATGCTCGGCCTGGGCTTCGCCACCCACCCCGACTTCAAGGCAACGCTCGAGGAGGTCGAGGGGCGGCTGCGCGACCAGCACGCCTCTGTCGCGACTCCTGGCGCGGCTCCCGTCGTCGACCCGGCTCCTGGCGCGGCCCCCGTCGTCGACGCGGCTCCGGTCAGCGCGCCGGCTCCGGAGCCCGCCCCCGCTGCCGCCGGCGCAGGGTGCCTTTGAGCGCTCACTCGCGTTTCATCTGAAACGCGAGGGCGCCGACGCAAGCGCCAAGCACCTCGTCACGGCGCGATGTTTCGTTGGCATGAAGCGTGATCATCTCTGGGCGCGGCGCGGCGGGCATCGGGCTTGTCGACGTCACACGCCATGCACAGAGAAGGGACATGCCATGATTCCATTGTCCGATCGCATCACCATCATCGTCGGCCACGCCGAAGCCCTCGCCGACGAAGCCGCCGACGCCGGCCTGTTCCATGTGACCGACCGCCTGCGGCTGGCGGCGTCGCGCCTGGCCATCGACAAGGAGCTCGTCGACGCGGCGCTGCTGGCGGCAGCCCGAACGCGGGTGGTGCGGGCCGAGAAGCTGGTGCACCTGCGGGCGTTCAACCATCGCATCGAAGTCGAAATGGCCCACCGCTACAGCGCCGACGAGGCCGCCGCCTTCTTGACGGCCGCGCGGGTGTCGCCGACGTCGACCGCGCGATTCCGGTTGCGCCGCCTTGGGCCCGAGCAAGAAGCCGCCATCCAGCCCCTGGTGGCGGGGTTGCGGACCGCCCTCGAAAACGTCGAAGCCGCCGACGACGACCACCTCAGCGCTGTCGCCGCCGAATTCATCGCCCGCGCCCGCTGCAATGGCCGGGCGGAGAAGCTGCGCGTGGACCTCGAACGAGCCAAGGCCGAGCTGTTGGCGATGCTGCCCCCCGACTCGCCATCGGCGGTCCGGGTCAGACGGCGGGTGGTCCGAACGAGACGGCCGGTAGCGCGCCCGTCGTGGCGGCCCGACAGCACCATCGAGGGCGAAGCGGTGGAATGAGCGGGGCCAGATCCAGGCATCGCCAACATCTTGAAAATGGGTCGAAATCCGCGGCCATTGACGTTGGCGCCGCACAAAGCGCAGGGGTCAAACGGTGGTCTGATGAGGGGCTTTTTTCCAAACGAGAAAGGAGCATGGGCGGCGAAGGCCCCTCACCCTGCGGTCGCGCGGCCGTGGGATGGCGAGGTGTGACGGCCCGGCACGGGAGACCGTGGGTCCGGGATGCTTCGAGAGCGTGCTCTCGAAGGGTGGTGGCTTCGGGGGCGCGTGCGCCCCTGAAGGTGTGAAACCCCAACGCGGCGGCTCGCCGTTGTGATGGGGGCGTCTGCGGGGGAGGGCCGGCGCTTGACACACCGCTCGTGGGAGGGCCCGAAGGGCGAGGTGCGCCCAG
>CAJBHN010000278.1 GCA_903952805.1 uncultured Myxococcales bacterium
GCGATAGATGGACCAAGCGGTGCAGGCAAATCAAGTACTTCTAAACTTGTAGCTAAGCGCGCAGGCTGGAGTTATCTAGACACAGGTGCGTTATATAGAGCGGTGACTTGGTTATCACTTAGCCAGAAATTAACTTCGACAGAAGATATTTTGGTCGCCTTAAAAAGATTTCCGCTTCGCTTTGTTGCAAGTCCGATTGCGCCTCAAATTTTTGTTGGCGATACGGAAGTTACAAATGAAATTCGCAGTAAAGAAGTTACTGAAGCGGTAAGCGCAATAAGTGCAACTCCAGAAATCCGTTCTGAACTTTTGTTGATTCAAAGAAAAATTATTGCAGGCATCGAACGCAAGCCCGGCGGCAGGTCGTTGCCAGCGACGATCCGTTCCTTGGAGAAGAAGCCAAATGGTGCTGCGGTCGCGACCCGCAGACTGTGCAGGTGGTGCAGCCCTCGATGCGTCGGCGTCCATGGGACGCGGCACGTTCGTCGGGCCCCCGGTGCGAGTCGGAGTTCAAAGGTCGAGCCGGTGCGGGCGGTCTGCGCTGTCGTGGTCCCGAGCATGAAGGACACGGCAACGCCGAAGGCTGGCACGCTGCTGTGGTTTTCGAGGCTGGCAGGCAGGGTGCACGGGCTGCCAGCACGGGCCTCGTCAGGAGGCAGGGGAATGGCTGTGGCTGCCCGCAGCGTGCTCTCCGACAGGATGCCGGAAATGATGATCGAACTCAGCACCAGCCCCCAGCCAAAGAACAACAGATTGTTGCCGGTGTTCATGGCCGCGAAACCGACAGCGATGGCCAGCACCAGGATCAGACGGCCGGCTGTCGTTGGTCGCAGGCTGCGACCGCTGATCCGCCAGAAGCGCTCGACGACAAACGTCAACAGCCGCTTCAGGTCTTGAATCATCGAGGGGACCGACCAATCGGGCGCTTCGCCCGAGGTGCCGATGCCTTCGCAGAGGCGCGCGTGTTCGGGGAAGCCTCGACCTGAAAGAACACAAACGTGTCAGGGAAGTCGGGGTCGGTGGCCACGGTGAGGGTGGCGCCGTCGTCGAGGGCTTCGACCAGGGCGTCTTCAAGCCCGGCCAGGTTCGCTTTGACGGCCTCACAGCGTCGGTCGGCCGTGATGCCGTCGCCGTCAGCGTAGACCGGGAAGTCCGAGCAGCCCGAAGGTTTTTCGTCGGTGTCGTAGACCCCACACCGGTGGCTGTCGGTATCAAATGCCGGGCAGGGCTGACCATGAGCAAAGAAACGCTGCCCCTGACGGCGAATCGTCGACGGAAGATCCTGAGCCTTCGTGGAGGGCCCGATGCGGTAGAGCGTTTGCACTTCGCGGGGCGAGAGATCGAGCACCACGTCGGTGAGAGCACAGCACGGTCGTGAACACTGTCGGCAGTGCGGGATGACGACGTCGCGCTCCCAGGCCTTGGCAGCGGCGGACAATCGAGCCACGACCGAACCGCTCACAAGCCACGCAACAGTCCGAGGACTTCGTCGGTCTTGCGTTTCATCAGGGCCTCGTCGCCGCGACTCTCGACGTTGACCCGCACCACCGGCTCGGTGTTGGAGGCGCGCACATTCACGCGCCAGGTGGCGTGCTCGATGGAGATGCCGTCGGTTTCGTCGATGCTGACGGCGCCGCTGCCGAAGCGCTGCCGCATGGCGACCAACGCCTTCTTGGCGTCGTCGAGGTGAAGGTTGATTTCGCCCGACGCTGGATAACGAGCCTGCATCTCGGAAACGAGCTGCTTGAGGCTCTTGCCTGTGCGCGACATCTGCTGCGTCAACAGCAGCCAGGGGATCATGCCTGAGTCGCAAAACGCGAAGCGCTTGAAGTAGTGATGGGCGCTCATCTCACCGCCATAGACGGCGTCTTCTTTGCGCATTCGCTCTTTGATGAAAGCGTGCCCCGTCTTTGATTGGACCGCCCGACCGCCTGCGCCCTGGACCTTCTCGAGTGTATTCCACGTCAAACGGGGGTCGTGGATGATGGCCGAGCCCGGTGCGTCTCGCAGCAACTCCTCGGCAAAGAGGCCGACCATGTAGTAGCCCTCGACGAAGCCGCCGTCGGCGTCGAAGAAAAAACAGCGGTCAAAGTCGCCGTCCCAGGCCACACCGAGGTCAGCGCCGACTTCAGCCATGGCATCGATGGTGGGGCGCCGGTTTTCGACCAGCAGCGGGTTCGGCACGCCGTTTGGGAAGGTGCCATCGGGGGTGTTGAACACCTTGGTGAATGAAAAAGGGAGGCGGCGTTCGATGGCGTCGATGAC
>CAJBHN010000279.1 GCA_903952805.1 uncultured Myxococcales bacterium
CAGGGACAACACGCCTTGGCCACCTGGCAACTCGACGAAGCTGCCGCCATCGCCGCCGAACTCGATCGAAGCCTGCCTGATGTGCCGCCGGTGCAGGCCCTGCTCGGGGCGGTGCGATTTCACCAGGGAGACTACGAAGGCGCGGTGCGTTTGCTGCGCCGGGCCGCCGAGGGCGGCGACGCTCCCGGACTGCTCGCGCTGGCCGAAAGCACCCTGCAAGAGACCCGTGGCTTCGTCGCCATGGAGAGCGAGCACTTTGTGGTGCGCGTGCCGCCAGGCAAGGACGAGCTGCTGCAGCCCATTGCTCTGGAGGCCCTTGAAGCCGCCTGGTCCCGCATCACCGACGCCTTCGACTATCGCCCCCGCCACAAGATTGCGGTCGACATCCTGCACGACGCCAAGGGCCTCGCCAGCGTCAGCTCGCTGACCGTGAAGGAGATCGAGACGTCGGGGACCATCGCTCTGTGCAAATACAACCGTCTGATGGTCACGAGCCCCAAGGCCCTGGCGCGTGGCTACAGCTGGCTTGACACCCTGGCCCACGAGTTCCTGCATCTGATCATCTCGGAGAAGAGCCGAAACGCCGTACCCGTCTGGCTGCACGAGGGGCTTGCCAAATTCAACGAGACCCGCTGGCGAGGCGCACCGGGCCTCGCCCTCGACGCCAGCAGCGAAAACCTGCTCGCCAGGGCGACCAGAAGCGGCAAGCTCATCACCTTCGAACAAATGCATCCGTCGATGGCCAAGCTGCCGTCTCAAGAAGACACCGCTCTCGCCTTCGCCGAGGTGTTTTCGGTCATCGAATACGTCGAAGGCAGCGTCGGTGCCGTGCCTGCTCGGGGTGGCAAGCGCGCGACCAATGTCTTGTTGGAGGCGCTGGGCGAGGACCTCGACATGGACGCTGCCCTCGAGCGCGCCGTCGGCCGTGACCTCATGGGCCTGCAAAAAGACTGGAAGCTCTGGCTCAAGAAACGCCCGTTCAAGCTCGTGCCCGGCGCCGAGCCCAAGAAGCTGACCTTCGTCAAGGACGCGCGCGGCGGCGGCAAGACCGACGACGAGACCGAGGACGAAGCGGCCCTCGGCGAGGCCAGCGCCAAGGGCAAGGAGGGGCGCCGCTTCGTGCGGCTCGCCAACCTGCTGCGCGAGCGCCGCCGGCTGAAGGCCGCCGCCGTCGAATACGAGAAGGCCGCCGTCATCGTCGGCGTCACCAGCCCCGCGTTGCACAATCGCTGGGCGGGCGTGCTGCTGGAGACCGGCGAGGTGCAAAAAGCCAAGGGCGTCCTCGACGACACCGTCGCGGTCTTTCCTGACGACCCCCAGACCCGCATCTTGTTGGGGAGGCTGGCGATGAAGAGCGAGGCCTGGGTCGAGGCCCGCACCCACTATGAGCGCGCCACCTGGGAAAACCCGTTCATTCCCGAGATCCACGTCGCGCTGCTGACGGTGGCCGACAAAACCAGCGATGGCGCCCTCAAGGCACGCGCCGAGCGCGCCCTGGGGCTGCTGACGGGCCATGGTCAGCGCGCCCCGTCGAGTCCTGTCTATGTCGGCGAGGGCGAGGCCTTTGGCACCGTCAGCCTGCGGACCGACCCCTGGGGCAAGCTCAGCGTCGACGGCGTCGACACGGGCACCCTGACGCCGGTGGTCGACTTGAAATTGCGGCCGGGCAAGCACGCGTTGCGCGTCGAAGACCAAATCAGCGGCCGCATGGACGGCCTCGTCGTCGACGTCGCTGCCGGCCGCTCTCAAGCACTGACGCTCACGCTGCGGGCGCTGTCTGAGGAGCAGCGGCGCTCCCTCTTTGCCGCTGAAGCGGCGCTGAAGCCACCTCTGCCAGCGGTGAAGCCCGCGCCGGTACCAGTGCCGTCAGACGTGCCGGTGCCGCCGTGGGCGGAGCCCGATGAAGAGCCGCCGGTGCCCGTTGCCGACGAAGAATGACGACGCTTATCGGGATCAGGCCTGGACGCGCTCGCGGTTGGCGCGGCTGAGCTTGCCGACAAGCTCAAAGCGCTCATGGACCAGGGGTGGGATACGGGTGGGGCGGTGGCCGACGATGGCGACGTAGACCCACTCCGTGCGGGCCCGCAAGATCTCGGTGTTGTCGCTCAAGCGGATGACGCGGGTTCGCCGGATGGCGGAGGCCAGGCGAATCTCCTCGACCGACGTCGTGACAATCACTTCATCGCCGGAGCGCGAGCCCTGGCGGTAGTCGACCTCATGGCGCTTGACGATGAACGTGCCACCGAGCCGTTCGTACATCGCGCGGTCGAGGCCCAGGAAATCGCTATGGGCGCGGGTGGCGTCTTGAATCCAGCGGACATAGCTGATGTTGGAGACGTGGCCGTTTTCGTCTTCTTCGTCGGCGCCAGCGGTGTGGACCCAATCGAAGTAGCACAGGGCCGGAATCGTCGGGTCCAAGGCGGTTGGTCCCGTCCAGGTGCCATGGCGACAGGTGGCAAGTGGGAGTTCCACCGACATCGGATGCTCCATCTGATCAATCATCGCAGCATGCCGCCGATGGTGGCGACCATTTCCAGCTCGTCGAAGCACAGGCCATCGACCGCGGCCAGGTGGGCGACCTCCTTGAGGACCTCGGCGCGGTGCGTGGCCAGCAGCCCCATGTTGGGGGCCGGGAGTCGCTCGTGGCGGTCGATGGCCGCGGCCACCACCTCCAGGCCCTCCTGACCCGCCAGGCGCAGCGCTGTGGCGTCGAGGCTCGTTCGCTCAGCGGCGCTGACCACGTCGTCGGCATACGCGACCTGCAGGAGCAGTTTCACAAGTTCAAGACCGGTTGCGGTGTCCACCTCGTCTGGCTGGCAGAGGTTCCAGCAGGGCGCAAACGGGTCTCGTCTGACGCTGCGCCCGGAGATCCCGGTGGGCCTCATGGACGCACCAGGCCGCACCGCGACGCGTCAGGCTCGTGTGCGCAGGAACGTCCATGGGCCGATCCAGCTGTTTTCTTCGATGCCGGCGGGGCCTCTGCTAGCGTCGGCCGTTGTCTGCTGGAGGCGCCATGGTTCGGTCTTTTGCCGCTGTCATCCCCTTTGTTTGTGCCGTCGCTGGTGCAGCCCACGCCGGTCCGAAGGTCAGCGACGTCCGGCTGGAGCCTCGCGCCGACGGTGTGGCGGTGGTCGTCGCTGCCAACGAGCCCTTGACCTTCCAGTCCTGGACGACGCCAGGTGCGGTGATTGTCGATCTCCTGGAGACCGAGGCCGCCGTCGGCACCCGCGGCGGGCAGGGGCCACTGACGGCGGTGGAGATCAGCCGTCACGATGTGCGCGGCATTCCCATGTCCCGCCTGACCCTCAAGACGTCGTCACCGCAGGACTACACGGTCAGCGCCGTCGGCAACGCGGTCACGATCGCCGTCTTTGGCAAGGGGACCAAGGCGCTCGACGCCACGGCGTTCATCGCGACCAAGGCGGCACCTGTGCGCGTCGCCACCAACACCACCGGTCGCGTCGTCGATGGCGAACTTGGTCGCGCCACGGCTCCGGCCGTCGCCAGCGACGCGGTCTACCTCGCCCAGGCTGGTGGCGCCCGCCAGATGACCTACATCGGCTTCAAGAACAACGCTGCCCAGTCGCGGGTTTTTGTCCGCTTGAACGACAGCGCCGAGTTCACCGTCACCAAGCAGGGCGACAATCTGGTGGTCCTCGAATTGAAGAACACCACCATCCCCTTGCGCAACAACAAGAATCACCTCGACACGACCTTCTTCGACAGCCCGGTCAAGATGATCACGCCGTCGGAGATCGAAGACGCCAGCCCCACCGTCCGCGTCGTCATCGAGATGAAGACGGCCGTGCCGTTTGAGACCAAGGTCGAGGGCCGCGAGATCGCCATCTACTTCAAGCGCTGACGCCGAGCGAAGGCTTTCCCCTCGTTGATGCACTGCAGCGAATGTGATGGGGCAGTCGGTGTGGTCATCGTCGTCGTCGACGTTGGCCACACCGACGGCACTTTTTTGTGACGCCGTGGTCGACCTCGGTCCTGTCATGTCCTGCGACGACCAGCTTCTCCGGCACCAGCCGCGCCCAGGCGGTCACGATGCGCGTGACGTCACGCGTTGACGACCAGCGCAGGCCTCAAGCGGTTGTGCCCGGCGTCCGCGGAGCGGACCTCACGCGTGGGCCACATGGGCAGCCGGTGCCCCGCGCTCGTCGTGGTCGGCAGCTGCTGACAGCCCGACCCTGGGCGGCAGGGTGACGCGAAAGCGGGCGCCCGGGCCGTCGTCGACGACCAGCTTCGCCCGCAGCTGGCGCACGAGGGCTTTCACGATGCGCACCCCGAGGGAGCGACTGCCGAGCTCGCTCCATGGCGTGGCCAGGCCCGGCCCCTGGTCGGCGACTTCGAGTTGCAGGTCCTCGTCGACGAAGCGCAGCGCGATGCTCAGGTGGCACACGCCATCGGCCGAGTGTCCGTGCTTGAGCGCGTTGGTGACCAGCTCATTGATGATCAAGCCCAAAGGCAGGGCGTCGGCGATGGCGACCTCGGCCGGGACGACGTCGAAGCGGACGACCGCGCTCGGTTGCAGCGCACAACAGAGCTCCCTGACGAGGTCCTGGACGTATTGGGCGAGGTTCATGCGCGAAAATGAGTCCCCCGCGTAGAGCTGCTGGTGGATGAGGGCCATCGTGCGGACCCGGTGGGTGCTCTCGACGAGGGCCTGCTTCGCGTCACCGTGCTGCAGATTGTCGGCTTGCATGCTGAGCATGCTCGAGACGATCTGCAGGGTGTTCTTCACGCGGTGATGCACCTCTTGCAGCAGCGTCACCTTCTCGTCGTGCGCCCGCTGCAGTTCGGCTTCGACGGCGACGCGGGCCGTGATGTCGAGAGCGCCGACCAACGCGCAGCGTTGACCCTCGACGTCGAGAGACACCACCCGCAGGTCGAGGGTGCGGGGGGCGCCGTCGACGGCGGCGCCGTGCACGACCCCGACAAAGGCGAGAGCGCCATCGTCGTCCCGCGGGGCGGCGCAGGCGCGCATCGCCGCCCGGTGGCCGTCCTCGCCGAGCAAGGCCTCCAGACGCACGTCGGGATGCACCACATCACCAAACAGGGCCAGCGCCGCGTGATTGCTGCGCACCACTCGAGCAGTCTGATCGATGAGGAGCAGCCCCGCCGGCGTCTGGTTGAAGAGGCGCGTGAAGGCGGCGCGTTCGGCAGCCTCCGCTCGCTCGCGGGCCACGGCATTGTCTCTCTCTCGCCCCGCCATGACC
>CAJBHN010000280.1 GCA_903952805.1 uncultured Myxococcales bacterium
AGGATATTTTGGCCCACTATTACAACGGCGCCGCCGTTCGCCGCGTGTTCTGACTCATGGGCTCCACCGCGGTCAGTCGAGACTTTTGACGCCGCCACGACCGAGGATCACCGAGGCCACTCGGTTGGGGTTTTGCTGCGCGTGTGCCTGCTGCGCTGGTTGTCGCCGCAACTCTTCCTGGACGGCCACCTGCGCGGCGCGAACTGCCGCCTGGTCGAGCAGGGCGGTCGCCTCGGGGTCGGGGCGGCGTCCACCGGGTTGACTGGACGGCGCAGCTTGGGGCGCGGCATGCGTCGCGGGCCTCACCAGCAGGGTGTCGACGTTGTCGGCATTGCCAGCGTCGCCGCGGTGCAGGTTGATCATGGCGCGGGCGACGTCGCGCGGGATGACGGGGGCGTAGCCCAGCAGCACGAGGGGATCGTCGACGATGGCGGCGTCGGCCATGGTGGCGGTGGATCCGCGGATGAGGGCCGCCCCCAGCAGAGGGTCGCCGCCAGCGCCGTTGAGGTCGACAAGTTCGGCGAAGGAATGCGGTTGCTCGAGTTCGTGGGGATGTTCCAGGCGTTCGATGTCTTCGAGCGTGAGGGCTTTGCCTGCACCAGGTCCTGCGACGACGCCGCCGCCAGTGGGCGCCACGGTCGCCGTCGGGTGGGCAAGAGAGGGGGCTGCGTCTTGGGAGGGACTTCGGCGCGGCGGGCTTGCCTCAGGGGGGGCGACCTTGCGAGCAGCGATCAGCACTTCGGGATCGTCCACGAGGCCGGCATCGCCGCGATACAGGTTGATCATCGCGCGAGCGACATGGCTGGGCTCGGCGGGGTAGCCCAGCAGGACCAGTGGATCGTCGACGATGGCGGCATCGGCCATGACCACGATGGCGGCTCGAGCAAGGGATGAGCCAAGCAGGGGCGCCGATGGCCCGCTGCTGACGTCGGGGCCTTCGGCGTCGGTCAGGGGGTGTTCATTTGACCGCAGCGGGCCTCGCTCCAAGAGGTCGATGTCGTCCGCGGTCAGGGGCTGGCCCCTCGCAGACGGATCGCTGGGCATGACGGATGGCTGAAGCGCTGCCAAGGCCGGCGCTGGAGGGCCGCCGTAGCCTGGCGATGCCGACAGCGTCGGCGCACCCGGTTGGGCGCTGTGCCGAGACGGTGGCGCCTGGGCCTGCTGCGGCGCGCTTGGGACTGCGGCGGGGGGCGGGGCTGGAGTTGCTGGGGCTGCCCCCTTGGGCGCCGGCAGGTCGGCGAGGTTGTTATCGAACGCCAGGTCGCAGGCCCTGCACGCGGTCATGGTCCGGTTGACTGACGCCCCACAGTCGGGACACATCCCCGCTCGCAAGATGGTCAGGTCGTCGGCGGAGCGCGCTTTGAAGATGGCCACGACCTGATCATTGGCACGGCCACGCCGTCCGCGGCAACCAGCGGCTGTGGCTGCCCCAGTCCCTGCTTGCCAACCCGGCTGTTTGCCCATAGTACGCGACCAGACGCCGCTGTGGCGTCATCACCATGGGTCCTCTGACGTCGGTGCCGAGAAAGTCGGTGGCGCCGTGAACGACCCCGGAGCAACGATGAGCAAAATGGGTCTCGGCCTGATGGCCACCAAAATCGGCATGACGCAGATCTTCACGCCCGACGGCGTGGTCATCCCTGTCACGGTTCTGCACGTTTCCAAGAACAGCGTCGTCCAGAAGAAGTCGATCGCCACCGACGGGTACACCGCGGTCCAGATCGGCACCGGCGCCATTCGTGAGAAGCTTGTCAACATGCCTCTCATGGGCCACTTCAAGAAGGCGAACGTCACCCCCACCCGCCACCTCGTCGAGTTCCGCGTGGACGAGGCCACCCTCGGCAAGCTGAATGTGGGCGATGCGCTGACGTTTGACCACGTGAAAGACTGCAAGTCCCTCGACGTCCTCGGCGTCTCGAAGGGTCGCGGCACGGCCGGCGTGATGAAGCGCCACAACATGAAGGGTTTCCGTGCCACCCACGGTACCCACGAGTACTTCCGTCACGGCGGTTCGATTGGTTGTCGCGCCACCCCCGGCAAGGTCCACAAGGGCAAGCGCATGTCTGGTCGCATGGGCAACGAGAACGTGGTCGTCCAAAACCTCGCCGTCGTGAAGATGGATGAGGAAAAAGGGCTGATCTTCGTCCGCGGCGCTGTCCCCGGCAAGAACGGCGGCCTCATTGAGGTCCGTGCGTCGACCCACAAGGCCAAGCGTGGTCGCGCGCTCCGGTCCGAGGCCCAGATCCTGTCGAAGAACCCGATGAAGGCTTCGAAGGCGGGCGGCAGCGCTCCCAAGAAGAAGTGATCTTCTGGCGCTGCCCAACCGCAGCGCTTCGACGAACGCAAAAAAGGACGGCAATAGCCGTCCTTTTTTTGGTGCGCCCGCTTCGGCGACGGCGACGGACGATACCCGTGTGCTGCTGACTTC
>CAJBHN010000281.1 GCA_903952805.1 uncultured Myxococcales bacterium
AACAACGCTGCGGAAGAGGTCTATTACAGTCAGCTGAGAGGCCGCGGTTTTGGCCTGGAGCCCCTCTGTAGCGCCGGCAACAACGGCAACCTTGGCTTCCGCAATCCGGTCCGTCGCCTGACCTTGCCCGACCCGCTCCTGCTCGCCGTGCCCACCGAGGCGCGCTGAGAGCATCGAGGAGCCCGATGTGGCGAGGAAGATCCTCGAGCACCTCGGATTGCGGGCCGAACCGCTCCCCACCCTGCGGGCCCAGGCGCCGCCTGTCGCCCTTGAGCTGTTCCCTGAAGCTTGAACCACGCCGCCGCCGTCGCACATTGCGCACGCGTGCGGTGCGGGGCGTCGCCGATCGCCTGCTCGGCGTGCTCATCGGGATGTTGCGCACTCAAACGCTCTACCAGCCGCATGCGAACGACCTGACCTTGACCTTACGTGTTCCAGAGCGCTCGTCTGCGGGTGCTCTGAAACCGCGAGGGTGCAAAGCCCGCGTACCCGCAGTCGCGCAAGCAGATCAGTACTGGACATGACGAAGGAAGACCTATCCGCACGTCGCCTTCGCTCTCCCCCTCGCCGTCGATGCTCGTGTCGTCGTCTTGCGGGTCGACTACAGGGCCAAGGATGTCGCCCGCTGATGTGAGGGCCTGTGTGGGCGCGGTCGCTTGCAGCGGCGTCGACCATCGATGACGATGCGCCCGATGTCTGTGCCGTTTGGCCCCTTTCTGCTCCTCGATACCCTTGCTGCTGGCGGCATGGGCGAGGTGTGGTTGGCGTCTCCCTGGGGACTGCCGGGGAACCAAGAAGACCTCTGCATCGTCAAGCGCGTCAAGAGCACGCTGACCACCGACGACGATACCGTGCGGCGCTTTGTCGACGAGAGCCGTCTGGGACTGTTGCTGCGCCACCCCTCTGTCTGTCGCACCCTGGATGCTGGCCGGGTCGATGGCTCTGACTATCTGGCCGTCGAACTGGTCGAGGGTATCGATGTGCGGACCCTCGCCGAACGTGTGGGCAGCACCCAGCGCGTCGACGCCGAGATGGCCCAGTGGATCGTCGCCTGCGCCCTCGACGGCCTTGCTTGCGCGCACCAGGCCCGCCATCCGCTGACCGGCGTGCCATTGGGGGTCGTGCATCGCGATGTGTCGCCCCACAATCTGATGGCGGCCTACGACGGCGTCGTGCGGGTCATCGACTTCGGCCTCGCCCTGTCGTCGGTACGCGAAGCGCGCACCGAGCAAGGTGTCGTACTGGGCAAGCTCGCCTACATGTCTCCCGAGCAGGCCCGCGGCGAGCCCGTCGATACTGCGGCCGACATCTACGCCGCCGGCGTCGTGCTCTACGAGTTGCTGACGGGGGAGCGCTATTGGGGAACCATGGCGTCGGGCGACATTTGGCGACGCATCGGCTCCGGCTCCCATGTGCCCGACCGCTTCGCTGCGGCGGATCAGCTGGCGGGTGGGGTGCTGGCATACATGGTCGCTGTCGCTCCGCGGGACCGGTTGTCCGCCGCCCAGGCCCGGGATCTGCTGCTGACCAACTTGAGAAACGGTGGTGGCGCTGAAGCGGCTCGACGACGACTGGCGACGCTGGTCCAGGCCGTGGCTGCTCCTGAATTGGAGCGCATGGCCCAGGCTCGAGCCCAGGCCCGGGCCCAGGCCCCGACATGGCATGAGCTGCCGGTCAGCACGAACAGCCTCGCCCTCAGCGAGGTGAGGGCTGTCGAAGCGTTGCTTCAGGCCCGGGCTCCCGAGCTGGCGATGGAGCCCATCACTGAGACGACGTTGCCCAACTGGAGGCCGGTCGCTGCCGACGGCGCCACCGCCACCGCGCGCGTCGCGCGCGTCCCGGCGCCGTCGCCGAGCGCGTCGGCACCGTCACCGTCGCCGAAACGCCACGCCTCGGTGGCCGTCGCGCTGGCCGCCGTGGTCGCGCTGGCGGTGGTCGTCGGGGTTGTCGTCGGGGCGTCCACCGCGATGACCGGGGTGCCAGCCCCTGCGGTGGCGGACGGTCTCGTCACGTCGCCGTCGCCGTCGCCGTCGCCGTCGCCGTC
>CAJBHN010000282.1 GCA_903952805.1 uncultured Myxococcales bacterium
CGCACGCGTTCGATGCGCGGAACGCTGTCGACGCCGTCAACGTCAACGTCGACGACGACGCGGTCGATCTCCGGCAGATGGTCTGAACCCGGCGGCGGGTTGGTGACGCTGTGGGCGCCGGCCTGCTGATTGACCTCAAGGACGAAGCCTGACGGCGTGCTGCTGTCTTGCGTGCCCGATGGCAGGATGGTGAAGAGCGCGACGCCGTTGTTGCGTTCGACGGCGTCGGGAAAGTTGGCGTGGACGACGACGGCCATGGCTCCCGTCAGGTGGACGGCGTTGGCGAGGCGGCGTTCCTCAAACGCCTCGGTGCCCCAATAGCTGGCCCAGGTTTCGCGGACGGCGTCCTCGACGCTTGGATCCGTCGCCGACGGCGGGTCGAGGTACCCCGTGAAGCTGGCGTACAAACCGGCGCCATTGAAACCCTCGGCGTCCTCCATCGTCGACGACGATCGAAAACGCAGTCCCTGCGTCGGGGCATAGCGGCCAAAACGGGCTCGCAATTCGTCGGTCAGTGCCGACAACGTGCCCGCGGCAATCGGCGTCGCCCGGATGATGCCGACCACGCCGCCGTCGTCGACCACGTCGCGCAACAGCGATCCGGGCGGACGGGTCTCCTTGAACGCGGCGACGACCTCGCTGGAGACGGCGCCCTCACCTTCCAACACGATGCGGCGCACGACGCGGTCGGCGGCAAACGAGCGATCCTCCAGGATGGACTCCAGGCGGCTCGCCAATCCGCTCGTGGTCAGATGCTCGACATACGGCTTGATGGTGATGGCAAGGGGAGCATCGACCGTGCTGACGCCAGCGCTGGTCAAGCCGACGAAGCCGACGCATTTGCCGCCGATGACGGGGCGCAGGTCCCGGGCGTCGGCCAGAGACAGCGACGACAAGTCAATGGTGGTGTCGACGTCAGCGAGGTCGACGGGGGGCAAGCGAATCACCGACGGTTGGGTGAGGCTTCGCCAGGTGGCGAAGTCTGCCTCGCTGATGGCCTGAATGCGCAGGCCTCCATCGAGCGTGGCGTGCACCACCACCGGGGCCCGGACCGAGGCGAGTTGGTCCAGGTTGGCGTCGTCGACGACGCCAGCGCGAAATGCGTTGGGGATGCCTCGGTTGCGGGCCAGAAGATTCACGTGCGCCAGCGCGGTCTGGGGCTGGTTGGTGATCAGAGCGGCGCACGGAGGCAAGAGGTCGGGCACATCGTCGACGACCAGGACGTCTGAGGCGCGCGCAGTCTGCAGCAACGCCTCATCGCCGCGACGCACCATCAGCACGCGGCCAGCGGTGGTGCCCGGGGAATAGACCTCGGTCTGACCAGGCGTGACGACGTCAGCATACGAGATGATTCGGGCCCGCAGATCCGCCGGAAACGTCGCCGCCATGTCGCTTTGGGCGAGTGACCGCGTGATCCATTTCAAATTCCGTCCCGCTTCCTCTGGCAGTTGGGGCGTGACGACGTCGAGAAAGTCACGCACCACGTCCTCGGGCGCGGGGTCGGTGAACTCCAACTCCAGGGCCCAGACGTCCTCAAGGCGCTCAGCAGTCGCATGGAAGCGCACGACGGTGGCAACCCCAAGCGACCTGGGAACCTCGTAGAGGGCGAGGTCGTAGAAGCGTGGTGAATACAAACGCTCGTCGGTGGTCAGGAAGCGCAGGTCGAGGGGCAGCGCGCGCCCGGCGGCCAGTTCGGCGTCAGCCCAGTCATAGATGGCCCGGACGCTGCCAAAGGGACCGCGGTTGTACGGTTGGTCGGCATCGGTCTCGAGGCCGTCGATGGACACCCCGTTCAACAAACGGAACCAATACCACTCGTCGTGCAGGCTGAAGAACGACCCGTCGAGGAAGTGGGCGACGGCAGCGCCGCCGCCGTGCCCTTGCCCCCCGGCGCCACCAAATCGGGTGACCACAATCTTCACAGACGACGACGATCCCGTTGACGCCGCCAACGCCTCAAAGTCAGCAACCGAACCGAGGCTGGTGACGGTGTGGTCGTCGAAATTCCCTTCTCCTTCTCCTTCTCCTTCTCCTTCCCCTTCTCCCTCCCCGGGCTCGGGGCCGCGACAACTGCTGCCCACAGACAGCACGAGTGCGGCGCCGACGACGCACACTCGCCACATCGCCATGGATGTCAGGGAGGTCAAGGCTGGCGTCTGAGTGCTCTGGCGTCGCTTCACAGCATCATCCGCGGTGAGAAGGAGGTCGGTCATCGGGCGGATCTCTGCACTGCAAGTGCCAGTTTGGTTTGTCGCTGTGGGTCGCTACAAGCAGCGGGTGTCCATTGCCGAATCCGCCTTGTTCGAGGAGCGACTGCCCGACCGCTTCCCGAAACTTGTGAACCTCTACGAGAAGGCCAAACGCGACTTCTGGAACGAGACCACCGCCATCGACTGGGACCAGGAGTTGACGCTGACGATGGACCAGCGGGTGCGTTTGGCCCGCCTGTTGTCCATCACCTATTACGGCGAGCGCGCCGCCCTGACCATCGCCAGCCAGTTGGTCGCCACCGTCCCCGATGAAGAAGCCCGCCAGGTCCTTGCCTGCCAGGTCGTCGAGGAGGCCAAGCATGTTGGCGCCTTCCAGCGGCTGCTCAAGAAGCTCGACCGGATTCATCCGCCGTCGTACTTCGCGCGCAAATTTCTCGTCGATCTCATCGAGACCGACGAGCCCACCGCCAAGCTGGTCGGTATGCACCTCTTCGTCGAAAACATCGCGAACCATGCGTTCAATGCGCTGCGCGAAAGCCTCGAGGACCCGCTCGTGCGCCAGGTGCTCGAATACGTGGCCCGCGACGAGAAAAAGCACACGGCCCTTGCCGTGCTGTATTTGCCTTCGCTGCTCGAAAAGCTGCCCCCCCACAAGGCCGCCTGGCTCTACGCCAAGCAGGCCAAATGGCTCTTCATGGGCATCTTGATGGTCAAGGACGGCTACGAAGACGCCCGCGCCCTCAACGTCGATCTCGCCGAAGCCGGCCAAAAGGCCCTGCGCCAGCACTATCGGCTTCGCGAACAAATGGCGACGACGCGCGGGCTCCTCGATGTGCCGGGCTTTGAAAAAGTCATCGATCTCGTGGCCCGCATGGCCAAAGGCTAGTGCCGTGGTGGCGGCACCAGGGTGGTGGGCGACATGCGGCACCTTGGCAACACGCACGAGGTGTCCCGGTTGCTGCCCGTCAGACCGGACGGCACACCCGTCCCATGAGCACCGCCACTCCAGTCGCTGTTTCGGTCGGTCGTGACCGGTCCTTTGCCATCTTCACGGCTGTGGTGTCGGCGGTGGCCCTGGGCTTTTTGTTTTGGCTGTTGGTGTTGCGAGCAGGCACCCCTGGCGCCGACGTCAATCTGCGATTCCTTCCCGCTGTCAACGCCAGCTTCAACGCCTTGGCAGCGACGTTGTTGACGATCGGGTTTGTATTCATTCGCCAGGGCAAGCCCCACCTGCACAAATACGCCATGGTGGGTGCGTTCGCAGCGTCGGGCTTGTTCCTCGTCAGCTACGTCACCTACCACTATGTCCACGGCGACACGAAGTTCACCGGCGAGGGGGCCTTGCGGGCTGTCTACTTTGGCATCCTCGTCAGCCACATCTTGCTGTCGGCTCTGGTCGTGCCTGGCGCCTTGTTTGCGTTCTGGTTCGCTGGCACCAAACGATTCAGCCTGCACAAGCGCGTCACCCGGGTATTGCTGCCGGTGTGGCTGTACGTGTCGGTGACCGGCGTGGTGATCTTCTTCATGCTCAAGGCCTGGGGCCAAGCGGCCGCCTGAGCGCATGTCCCGTCAACACATCGGAATCCACCCACCCCGCACGCCGGGCCGGCTCAGCCCAGGATGTCGTCGAGGGCGGCGGCCAACGATGGACCGCTGTTGTCGCCAATGACCCGGTCGGCGACGTCGCGCACGCTTTCAGGACTGTGACCCATGGCGATGCCGAGGCCGGCGGCCTGGAGCATATCTCGGTCGTTTTCGTCGTCACCGATGCAGACAATCTCGCGCACGTCGATGCCAAGGTGGGCCGCGCACCGCCACAAGGCCGTGCCCTTGTTGACGCCGTCAGGCAGCAATTCGAGGAAGCGGGGATTGCTGCGCACCAGATGCGCCCCAGGCGGCACCAGTCTCTCCCTGGTCAAGATACGGCGCAGTTCCAGCAGGCGCTCGGGTTCGTCGACGAACAACAATTTCACCGGCGCACGCTCCAGCTGCAGCAGGTCGACCGCTTCGCGGGCCGACAACGCCGCGCCCGCAATCATGGAGCGCGGCTCGGGTACGCGGGTGTCAATGAGCAATCGTTCGTCGACGTAGGCCCCGACGTGGATGCCGAGGTCCAACACCCTGGCAATGACCTTGAGCGTGAAGGTCCGCGGCAGCGTCGTCGAAAACAACGTGGTGCTCAGATCGCCCTCGACGACCTTGGCACCATTGAAGAGCACGCAAGGGGCGTCGACGCCGATGGCCTCGGCGTAGGGAATGGTGGTCGTTGCCCGCCGACCGGTGGCGATGGCCACCTTGATGCCCCTGGCCTTGAGGCGAGCGATGGCGGCGAAGACCTCCGGAGGAATTCGAGCTTCGGCGTCGAGCAGGGTGCCGTCGAGGTCGAAGTAGACGGCGCGCCACGGTGAGCTCATGTCTCAGCGTATGCCGTCACCTTGGACCCTGTCGCCCATGCTGCCAGCCTGTGGACATCATGGACCGAGCCCCTGTCAACGCCGCCAACACCGCGCGCCCCTTGAGGGTGGTTCGTGCCGCCGTCGACCGTGACGCCGTTGCCGCCCTCGTCGCAGCCGTAGACGCCCGGCCCTTGTCATTCACGGGGGGGCGGCAGGGAGGCGGCTACCAAAAGGCCAGCCTCGATGACCTGGTTGACGTGGTTGGCATTGGCGGCCCGCTGCAACAGCTCGCAGCGCTGCTGGGGGCCCCGCTCGCCGTCGACCGCTATTGGCTCGTCTATCCGATGGGCTCCAGCATCGCCGCCCACACCGACCCATCCCCTGCGGACGGGCTGGTGCATCTGCGAGCCAACCTGGTGGTCGACGTCGCCGAAGGCGGCGCCTTCGAGGCCGACGGTGCCATCATCGAACTCGGGATCGGTGACGCCGTCGTGTTTCGGCCCGACCTGGTCGTCCACCAGGTCACCACGGTGACA
>CAJBHN010000283.1 GCA_903952805.1 uncultured Myxococcales bacterium
CGTCACCGTCGGCGCCCGGCGACGCCGACGGCGACACGCTGGGGCATCGCTGGGGCATCGCTGGGCCATCGCTGGGCCATCGCTGACAGGCGCTCGTCGCCGCGATCGATGGCCACGCCACGACTGGTGCCAAGCTGTTCATATATGACACATATATGCGCAATATGAGCAAACCAGGGTCCGTGTCGTCGTCCTGACGCCGTTTTTTCCGGCACGGGGCCTGCAAAAGGGCCCATGATGAACACCGACATCCCCAGCGGCGCCCCGATGGGCACTGGATCCCTCGCCGACGCCGAAGGCATGGTGCTGGTGTTGCAAGCCCGGGCCCTGCGCCGCCGACTCCGTCTGCTGGCCCGGGTGCTCAAGGGCCTGCTGCTGGTGGGCCTGTTTGCGGCGTGTGCGAGCCTCGCGTTGTTGCCGGGCCAGGTGAAATTTCACTGCCGCTCCAAGCAAAGCGAGGCGAAGGGGAACTTGAAGGCCCTCTATGTCGCCCTGGAAAGTCACCTCGACGAGTATGACGTCTACAGCGACGACTTCGCCGCGCTCGGCTTCGCGCCGAAGGGAGCAAAGACCCGCTACCGCTATGTCGTCACCGACGTCGTGGCCCCCGCACTCGGCCGGCCTGCCGGCTTCGTCGCCTGGGCCATCGCCGACGACAGCGACCCTGCCCACGCGGGTGATGTCTGGCGCATCGACCACACCAACACGCTGACCAACGTCCACAATATCTGCGAGGTCGACCAATGGTGAGGTCATCCACCGCCAACCGCGCCATCGACGACGACGCGCCCATCGTGGCCGCCGACGTCGTCGCCGCCCGCCGCTTGCTTGGGGGCATCGGTCTGCTCAAGCGGGTGCTGCTCGTCGCCACGGCCGCGTTCACGGTCTTGGTGCTGGTGCCGCTGATGGAGTCCAGCTGGCAGCGGCACGGGAGCTACACGCGGTGCATGGACGACGTGGCGGCGCAGCATGATCGCCTGGTTCGCGGCGACATCCCCAGCGACGCCGTCGTACACCACGGCCACCACGGCACCGTCATCGACTCACCCACCACCGTCGCCCTGGTGGTCAACGGTCAGGTGGTGGCGTCGAGCATTCGTTGTGGTCGGGCCTGGTAGGAATCGGCGTCGTTGACGTCGGGCGCCTCGTCGGCGACGAAGACACCGTCGTGGTCGAAAGCCCCGTCGGGCATCAGCACATGAAAGCGTTCGCTGATGTGCGCTCAGGGCGATGGCCCACACGTCCTCAACCGGCCCCCCGGGCTGCGGCCGGGACCCAGCCCGTTGTCGTCGAGAGCAACAGGTCATCGTGTATGGTGGATTCGCCGCCGGTGCGGACGATGAAGTCGGCGATCCCATCGGCGTTGAGGTCGCCGGCGAACAGCACATCGCAGCCGTACGACGATGACACGGTCAGCTTTTGGGTCTTGCAGCCGTCGAAGAGCTCGAGGCTCATGGGTGGAGCCCGGGCACGCCCATCGGGGATCGGCTCAGCGGGCAGTCCCAGATGCAGCAGGATGCGTGTGACGACGGCGGGCTCGTCGATTGAAGGCGTCGACCGCGCCCGTTACACCGACGTCGCAGCCAGGGCCGTGATGTCGGTGTTCTCGAGGATCTTCCGGGTGGCCTTGCCCCGGGCCGCCTGCAGCATGGCGCGACCGACGATGGTGAAGGTGAGGGCGACTGGAGACCGGCGAGGTCGATTGGGCAGCTCCGTCAGCGAGCCCGCTTACGTACCAGCACGCGAAGGATCCCAGACGACGACGTCAGCATTGTTCACTCCGCTGTCGCTGCTGAACCGCCGCTGCTGCCTCGCGACGTCCACGAAAGGCAATCCCCGAATCCGCGAGGCGAGGGCCGGCGGATTCGGGGATTGCTCGTTCTTCAAGGGGTCTGGCTCACGCGGCAGCGACCGGTTCAGTGCGTCTGCACCTGGCGCAGCACGGTGTCCATCTGGTCGGCGATCCCGCCCCAGTGTTCGACGAACTTTCCGTCGACGACACGCAGCATGTCCATCCCGCTGACGGCGATGGTCTTGCCCGTCGGCGCGATCCCGAACAACTCGCCCTTATGCGTGCCCGTGATGGTCCAGCGAATGACCGCCAGCTCGCCGTCGATGATCAGGGCGTCTTCGTGCGAGCTCAGGTCGGGCAACGCCGTGCGCAACAGCGGCAGCAGGTTCTTCTGCTCCGTCCCGTTGCGCGGGTCGACGAATGGCGTTGCATGCGAGACGAATCCGGGGCCGAGGAAATCCTTCGCTTTCGCCAACTGCCCCTGCTCCCACACCTGCACGTGGTAGTCGTGCAGCGCATTCTTCGCCTGCCGCTCTGCGGGCGACTCCGACAACGCGCCAACAATCGCCAACGCCGTCGCCGACTGCGGCTGCTGGCCCGTGATCAGGTTCCCGTCCCGCTCGATATGCGCCGTGAACGGCGCGCCTGCCCGGTACAGCCCGCCCGCCTTCGACAGGGCGTCTTGCACCGTGCTCGGCAGCGCCGTGCGCGGAACCTTGACCAGGTCCTGCTCGGCGTTGGAAAAGCCCGTCACGGTGCGCCCACCAACGAGCGCGCTCCCGTCGTCGAGCTTCACCTCACTGAGCGCGCTCGAACCATGGCAGAGCGCCGCGACGATGCCGCCCCGGTTCCAGACCGTCCGCACGATCGACTGCACCGAGGGGTCCTTCGGGAAATCGAAGGAGGCACCGCTGCCGCCAGCGAAGATGACTACGTCGGTGTTGCTGTCGGCGCCGACTCCGTCGTGCCTGTCGGGAATTCCGTGCGTGGCCTTCACCAATCCGCCGTTCTCGAACGTCTGGACGCTGCACGCCGACGAGGAGGCCGAGGTCGAGGTGAAGGTCTCGGGACGCTTCTTCGCCACGTCACTGCCCGCGGTGCGCGCGGCCGCCGTCGCCGGGTTCGGCGTCGCACGTTTACCGCTCTACCTGGCCCGCGACGAGATCGCCGCGGGGCGATTGCAGGTGGTCCTGCCACGTTGGGCCACGCCAGCGCGCGCGGTCCAGCTCGTGTATCCAAAGACGCGCTACCCCTCGCCGCGCGTTCGCACGGTCATTCAGTTCTTCCTCGAGCGCGCGCGCGAACGACGGTTCGACGGCTGAATGCGACCGCGGTATCGAAGTACGTCTCGGTCCTCGCCTCGGTGCTGGGCGCAGCGGCCCGTCCCGGCCACGGCCATGCTCAGGGCCGTCCACAGCCCCTGGCGCTGCCGGGAGCATGAAGACGACGGGCCAGCGAGGGAGAAAACGCGCATGACAGCCTCCAGCCCGTCCATGGCGACCCCGGAACGCGCCCTGCTGCGAGGTCCAGGTCGCACGATGACGGTGCGGTCATGCCATCCAGCCGGCCCCCACCGCCGGACGGGACCGCCATGCGGCGGCGGACGCCGAAGACGTTGGCACGGTCCTTTCAAAACGGGTGGTGTCGCTCGATGCGGCGTTCTCAACCGGAGCCTCATATGTCCCACATGTCCCGCGTATCCGACTCAACCCCACATCTGACCCTGGTGGCGGTCCTCGCCGCCGTCGCCGGCCTCGCCACGATGTCCACCTTCGCCGCCTGCCAGCTCCCTTTCGCCTGCAGCACGGAGGCCCTGCCTTCCCTCAGCGTCCACGTGCAAGACAGCGCCGGCACCGGCATCGACGACGCCACCGTCACCGCCCGCCCCGACGAAGACGGCGCCGCAGACCAGGCCTGCGCAGCCATCGGCGCCGGCAACTATCGGTGTCCATTCTTCGAGGACGCCGGCGACTTCGTCGTCAGCGTCAGCCGACCGGGCTTCGTCGACGCCACCGCTGCGGCCACGGTCGAAGTGGGTTCATGCGGCGTGGTGCCCGCCGACGTGCTGCTGGTGCTGTCAGCGTCTGACGGCCCGTGCTGCTGCGCCTCGATCATCGAGGGCGACATCATCACCGAGACCCCCGCCGACACCGTCGCCGACTGCGCCGCCCGCGAGCAGGGCACCTGCATCGACCCGTCCGATCGCCTCACGCCCCACGCCTGCTGCCCCGACGCCACCGGCGACCGCTGCGGCTGAGCCGCCACGATTGGCAGAAGGTCGTGGCCGGGCGGCTGCGAAGGGTCATGGTGCCGAGCAGGATCGTGAGCGCTTCGGCGTGGCCGACGTCGGAATCGCGGACATCCGTCAATGCCTGGCGGGTCCTGACGTCGGCGTCGATGGCTGGGTCCAGCGGCGAACCCTCAGCCATACGACCGATGCCGAATGTCTGGCCATCCGGCGGACTTGGACCGATACTTCCGCCGTCCATGCAAGACGGAGCGCTGATGCCCACTGTGACCCGCCGCGAGTTCTTGAACAGCCCGAAGGCCCCGCTGCCCGTGTCCCAGCTCGTGAAGGAGGCTGCGCTGACACCGGCTGCGGTCCAGCAGGCCGATGGCGACAACAACGGCCGCATCGAGGGCAGGGCTGAACTCGGTGCTTTGTGGGACGCGGGGATCTCCAAGGGCGACACGTTCGAGCGCACGCAGGTCGTGAAGCCGGCGTTCTCGTTCGCCCAACCCGTCGCCTCTCCTGAAGCCCGGCGGCTGGCCGCCGTCGACCACGCCGCCATGGTGGCCGCCGTCCCGGCCAGCTACCCGAAGATCCGTGCGACGCTCGAGGCCGAGGGGAAACTGTCGATGCAGCCCCAATGCCGCAGTTTTTTCGTACCGGCCCAGACGCAACCCGCGCGCGGCATGGTGATGCTGCTGCATGGATTCTCGGCGGGGACCTGGCAGTACGAGGAGTACGCGCAGCGCTTCGCCAAGCAGGGCTACGACGTCTACGTGCCGCGCCTTGAGGGCCACGGCCATGCTCGGGCCGACGGCACCGGCGATGTCTCGAAGATTCCGTCATCGGAGGAGGCCGGTCGCTGGTCGACGTATTCCGCCAGCCTTGCCGACCAGGTCAAGGGGGCGAAGGTCCCCGTCCACGTCGTCGGCTTGAGCGGGGGCGGGGCTGTGGCGATGAACCTCGCGGCGCGCTTCCCCGGCGCCATCACATCGAGCACGCTGATCGACCCCTTCCTCGGTCCAGCCAACGAGCAGGCGAAGACCGTCTTCCGGATCACAGACGTCCTCGACCGGTTCACCTTCGGGCAGGGTTCGCGCGTGCTGGGGCTGCTGCCGTCGCCTTTCAAGACGGCAAAGCGCGACCTCCAGACGTGGGGACGCGAGGGCCACTTCGACTTCAACGCCGGACACCTGTCGGCCCTCAGCGAGTTTGGCGCGTCGTCGGTGGCCGCCATCGAAAATTCCGGCACGCGTTCAGCGCCGATGCAGGTGATCACGACCGCCGCCGAAAACGTCGTCGACCGTGAACGCATCGCTCGATCGGTACGCGCCGCCGGCGGCCTCGCGCGCAACGGCTTCTTCGATTTTCCCGCCGACGCGAAGGCGCCCCACGCGATGGTGAGCCGCCGCGAGATGGCCGCGGCCGGTCACGACCCGGCCATCGCCGACCGCGTCTTCGACATGATCTTCCGCTTCGTCGACGACGGAAAACCGACGCAGGGGCCGCCGACCGACTACGGCCGGTGACCATGGTCTGTTGACGCAACGGTGGTCTGGCAGCGGTCACGCCGTTTTCGTCGTGGCCGCAGGGGGATTGCGATGGTGGCGACGTATCGCCACCGGCCCCCTCGCCCTTCAGGGAGAGGGGGGACGGCGACCACCCGAGCGCGTGTCATCAAGACTCCTGCTTCGTTCGGATTCGGATTCTGGGTCACCCC
>CAJBHN010000284.1 GCA_903952805.1 uncultured Myxococcales bacterium
CGGCGGTGCTGGCGGTGCTGTGGATCGTGGGCATCCACGCCCTTGAAGCCAATCTGTTGAACCCCAAGATCATGGGGGACGCCGCCAAGATCCACCCCGTGTTGGTGGTGCTGGCCCTCGTCATCGGCGAGCACTTCTACGGCCTCGCCGGCGCCCTGTTCGCCGTCCCCCTGATGAGCGTGATGGTCACCATCTGGAAGGCCGCCAGGGCCCGGGCCATGATCCTCGACGAGGAGATCGCGAACGCCGAGGCCACGGCGCCGACGATGGCGACGTCGGCAACGGCGACCCATCGTCGTCTGCGGGCCACCGACGGCGGCTGAGGCGCGGCGGGATGTCTTGACTGGTGGCAGGGCGTGCCTATTGAACGGCCCATGCTGCGCGCGCTGCTGAACGTCTTGTGGCTCACCGTTGGTGGCGGCGGCGTGGCCGCTTTGGGGTACGCCCTCGGCGGCGTGCTGCTCTGCTTGACCGTCGTGGGCATTCCGTTTGGCCTGCAAGCCTTCAAGCTCGCGCACCTGATGCTGTGGCCTTTTGGCAAAGACGTCGTCGAGGACCGGCTGGCTCCCGGCAGCGGTCTGCTTGGCATCCTGCTGAACGTGCTGTGGTTTGTGGCCGTCGGCCTTGTCACCGCCGTCGCCCACCTGGGCTTTGCGCTGACGCTCGCGGTGTCCATCATCGGCATCCCGTTTGCGCTGCAGCACTTGAAGTTCGCCCTGCTGGCGATTTTCCCGTTCGGTAAGCGCATCGTCGACGTCGGCTGACATGCGATGGCCTGTGCAGGCAGGTCATCCGATCGGACACTGGACAGAATTTCACTGAACATTGGTTCAAGCCATGCTATGGCTCATGCTTCCGTTTTCAGCAGGAGCCCCATGCATTCCCAAGACGCCGCCGCCGAAGCCGCCACCGCAGCCGCCACTGAAGTCAAAGACATCATGGAGCCGATGCTGTGGACCAGCCGGGGCTGGACGGCCCGGGTCAAAAAGAACGAAGACGATGAGGGCTGGGCCGTCGAGATGTATCGCGTCGGCGACAGCGAGCCTGCCCTGGTGGGGCCCTGGACCATGGGGCGGGACAAGAAGAACCCCAAGCCCATGAATCCCAAGGACTTCCAGACCCTGGTCAAAACCGCCAGCGAGTTTCTGGAGCGAGCCACCCAGGCCCAGCGCAACGCCCTGCACAAATCGACGGACGTCATCGTTGATGGCACCCGTTTCCGGGTGGACCTTGATATCGCCGCCGACGAGGACGACCCCCACGCGATCGTCAAGGCCACCAACGACGTCACCGGTGAGGTGGTGCGCAGCCAGCGGGTGGCGCCGTCGTGGAAGCTGACGTCCAAGTCGGCCGCGGAGGTGGTCGCTGGCCGCGTCGGCTGAGTGGTCGGTCGGACCGTGCATGATAATGCAGTTGTCGGAGAGGGATGTTGCACTACGGTACACCATCCCTTCTGAAGGAGCACGACGATGGCAGAGCACGGCAACAGCGCGGGTCTGGATCTGCAGGTGTCTTTTTCGACCAGCCCAGACCGCTACAAGCACTGGAAGCTCACCTTTGATGGCGAGCTGTGCACATTGGCCATGGACGTCGCTGAAGACGGCGGCCTCGGCGACTACGTGCTCAAGCAAAACTCCTACGACCTCGGCGTCGACGTCGAGTTGTGGGACGCCATCGAGCGCATCCGCTTTGAGCACCCCGAGGTCAAGGCCGTCACCCTCACCGGCTTGAAGGACAAGGTGTTCTGCTCGGGGGCCAACATCTTCATGCTCGGCATGTCGAGCCACGCGTTCAAGGTGAACTTCTGCAAGTTCACCAACGAGACCCGCCTGGGCATCGAAGACGCCTCGGCGTCGTCGGGGCTCAAGTTCCTCGCGGCCCTCAACGGCACCGCGGCCGGCGGCGGCTACGAGCTCGCGCTGGCCTGCGACGAGATCCTGCTGCTCGACGACGCCAGCTCCGCCGTCAGCTTCCCCGAAGTCCCCCTGCTGGGCGTGCTGCCCGGCACCGGCGGCCTCACCCGGATCACCGACAAGCGCAAGGTCCGCAAAGACCTGTGCGACGCGTTTTCGACCATCGCCGAAGGCGTCAAGGGCAAGCGCGCCGTCGACTGGAAGCTCGTCGACCACCTGGCGCCCAAGTCCAAGTGGCCAGAAGCCATCAAACAGCACGCGACCAAGCTGGCGTCGACGTCGACGCGGCCCGGTTTGGCGGCGGCCGGTCAGGGCGTGGTCCTGCCCTCCATCGAACCCACCGTCGACGGCACCACGTTCTCCTACAAGTACGTCACCCTCGTGGTCGACCCCAAGAAGCGCCTGGCGGAGATCACGCTGAAGGCGCCCGACCAGACCGAGCCCCGAAAGAACACTCGCGACAAGGGTGCCGACCTGTGGGCGCTGCGCTGCTACCGCGAGCTCAACGACGCCATCTTGCGCCTGCGGGCGGTGTTTCTCGAGGTGGGTCTCATCACCTTCAAGACCGAAGGCAAGCGCGAGCTGATGCTCGAGGCCGAGGCCACCCTGCTGGAGCAGGTCCAAGCCGGCGACTGGTACGCCAACGAAGTACTGCAGCACATGAAGCGCGTGTTGAAGCGCGTCGACGTGACCAGCAAGACCATTCTGTGCCTGGTGGAGCCCGGCTCCTGCTGGGCGGGCAGCTTCGCCGACCTGCTGTTGTTCTGCGACCGGTCCTACGTCCTCGACGACCCCGAGGCGAAGTCGCCGGCGACCATCACGCTGACGCCGATGAGCCTGGGGATGCTGCCCACCGGCAACGGCCTCACCCGCTTGCAGACCCGCTTTTGGGGCGACGACGCCAGCGTGGAGAAGCTGGCGGCGCTGGCCAAGACGTCGTCGACCATCGAGGGCGAAGACGCCGAGAAGCTGGGCGTGGTCACCTTTGCCCGCGACGACATCGACTATCCCGATGAGGTCCGCATGTTCATCGAGGAGCGCACGGCGATGTCGCCTGACGCCCTGACGGGCATGGAGCAAAACCTGCGCTGGCCCGGGCCGGAGACGATGGAGACCCGCATCTTTGGTCGTCTGTCGGCGTGGCAAAACTGGATCTTCACGCGGCCGAACTCCACCGGGGAGACCGGCGCGCTGAGCCTGTACGGCAAGCCCGATCGGCCCGTCTTTGACATGCGCCGCACCTGAAGACCTCACCCCCGGCGCTTCGCGCCACCCCACTCTCCCTGAAGGGAGAGGGGGCCTGGCGGGGCTGCGTCGGTTGACGTGGTGAAAGGGCGCCTTCGGGCGCTCTTTTCTTGTCTGCGGCGCGGAACGGATCTGTGCGTGCTGCATTCTATTGCAGTTGCTGACGGCTCTTTGCGCACTATAGTACAGCTTCCTTCGGTTCGCCGAAGGCGATCAGAGCTTCCATCGGCGCCGGGCTGTCGTGCCCCGTCGAACCCGCCTGCCAGCAGGAGCCGCACATGACCGCCGTCATCAGCAGCGAGAAGATCCCCAACAACGTCCACCTTTCCGACGACAAGCGCCTGCAGCGGGCCCTGGAGTCGTGGCAGCCCAACTTCATCAACTGGTGGAAGGCTATGGGGCCCGAGGGCTTCCAGGGAAA
>CAJBHN010000285.1 GCA_903952805.1 uncultured Myxococcales bacterium
CGCGCAACGCGCATCACGATCACGCACCGAGGAGCATCGACGACACGCGCAGCGTATCCCGCGCGCAGCGCGGGCCCTGCGTCGATGCACCGGGACTATTTCTCGATGACGCCGAGGAGGTCGTCTTCGCGCAGCAGCAGGAAGTTCTCGCCGCCGACTTTGACTTCGGTCTCGGCGTACTTGGCAAAGAGGACGCGGTCGCCGGCCTTCACCTGCAGGGGACGAACGCTGCCGTCTTCGAGGACGCGGCCGCTGCCGACGGCGACGATCTCGCCCTCAAGGGGCTTCTCCTTGGCGTTCTCGGGGATGATGATCCCGCCCTTGGAGGTGGTCTCGGACTCAACGCGCTTGACGAGGATGCGGTCGTGAAGGGGACGCAGCTTCTGGCTCATGTTCATCACTCCGAGAAAACGGCGGCAAAGCCACCTGTGAAGGCACGACCCACTGGCTGAGGGCGAGGAAGCCGGCCTGGACGACTCTTGGCACTCACCACTGGCGAGTGCCAACGCCTTGTAACCCTGGACCGGGACCGGTCAAGCCTGGATCCCCCGTCGCCGGCGTTCAGGACCCGTAGCGAAGCCGCCGCAGGTCGCCCGGACGCGCTGTGTCCCGCCATGCGCGACGTGTGGTGATCCCGCCGATAGACTCTTGCCATGCGCATTTTCACTTTTCCCTTCCTGGTCGTCGCTTCCGTCCTGGCCATCGGCTGCGCCGATTCCGAGGTTCCCAACGCAGACGGCGAGGGAGAAGGAGAAGGCGAAGGAGAAGGAGAAGGCGAAGGAGAAGGAGAAGGAGAAGGCGAAGGCGAAGGAGAAGGCGAAGGAGAAGGCGAAGGAGAAGGAGAAGGAGAAGGAGAAGGAGAAGGCGAAGGCGAAGGTGAAGGTGAAGGAGAAGGCGAGCCTCCGAATCCGGCCTGCACCCTTGACGCCGATTGCGCCGCCGGCGAGCTGTGCCGGGCCGTCCGCGAAGGCACTGTCGTCGTTCGCCGCTGCGGGGCCCCCATCGGGCCCAACGACCTCGGGCAGCAATGCCAGGCCGGCGCCACCTGCGGCACCGCCCTGTGCGGCGGCTCACCCGTTCAACTGTGCAGCGCATTTTGCGCCAGCAACGCTGATTGCGCCCTCAACCAAAGCTGCGGGGTCCAGACGTTTGTCGTCGACGGCCGTAGCACTTCGGTGGCCGCATGCGTGCCCCGCTCCTTTGGTCAGCTGGTGTGTGCGGGGGACGGCGACTGCACCGCTCGTGGTCAGACCTGCAGTGAGCTCGACACCATCGGCGGGGCGTTGACCCCCGTGTGCGGCCATCCTCCCGGCGGCGTTGGCGCCCTCAATGACGCCTGCATCGGCAGCGCCCTCGAAAACCCCAACCAATGCGAGAGCGGCTTTTGCGACGACGCCCAGGACGGCCGCTGCGTCGATACCTGCGTGAGCGACGCCGACTGCGGCGGCACCATGATCTGCACCGATTCCCACCTCGGCAACGTCGTCGGCCGCTGGTGCGCGGAACCATGTACGACCATGGTGGGCTGCGGCTTCGACGCCGTCGATCCCGACAGCCGCATCTGCAAGCGCCGCTGTGACACCGTCGACCAGAAGTTCGAGTTGGCCTGCACCCCGCCGGTGGGGACCAAGAACCTCAATGAAGCGCTCAGCGCTGCCGAGAGCGCGACCAACTGCAAGTCAGGCTTCTCGCTGACCTCCGGTGGGGCCACCTACTGCTCGCAGCCGTGTGTCGTCGATGGTGACTGCACAATCGGCATGTCGTGTGCTGCGGGCAACCAGACCTGCAGCGGCGGCGCGTCCGAACCGTTCAAGCGATGTCGCCGACTGTAGTGAAGCGTCGTCGACCTTGACGGCGTCGCCGCTGCTGTCAGGCTGGCGCCGTGCGCATCTTTGGCATCTCCGACCTGCATCTGTCGTTTTCGAGCGACAAGCCGATGGACGTCTTTGGCGACCATTGGCGGGGCCACGCCGACAAGATGGCCACCGCCTGGGACGCGATGGTCGGCGCTGACGACGTGGTGTTGTGCCCCGGCGACCTGTCATGGGCCATGAAGCTCGAAGGTGCGGCTCTTGACCTTGGCTGGATCGGCGCCCGCCCTGGTCGCCTGAAGATCCTCACGCGCGGCAATCATGACTATTGGTGGAGCGCCATCGGCAAGGTGAGGGCCGCGCTGCCCGTCGGCGTCGTCGCGCTGCAAAACGACGCGGTCGACCTCGGCGATGTCGTCGTATGCGGCTCGCGGCTGTGGACCTGTCCCGGCGCCCTCGATTGGGACAGCCATGACGAGAAAATCTATGTGCGTGAGGTCGAGCGCTTGAAACTCAGCCTGGAGGCCGGGCACAAGCTGGCGGCGGGGCGACCGCTGATCGCCGCCATCCACTATCCGCCCTTCGACAAGCAGCAGGGCTCCACGGCCTATTCCGCGCTGTTGGAGCAGTTTGGCGTCGCTGTTTGCGTCTATGGCCATCTGCACGGGCGTCGGGCGCACCGCACGGCGTTTGAAGGCGAGAGGGCCGGTGTGCGCTACCACCTCATCGCCTGCGATCATCTGGCGTTTTCGCCGGTGGTGGTGTGGGAGCGACCTGCCTGACGGCGCCCGCTGGCAACCTTGGCGACACTTCTGCCGCCTGATGTCACCGGCTTCCCGGTTCTATGACGAATGTGGGACAATGACGCCGTGCTGCGAACAATAGCCAACGCCCTCGATGTGCCCCTGGCGAACCGTTTGGTCGCCCTGTGTGTTTGCGCAGCGGCCATGACTGCGGCGCCGTCGGCCCTCGCCGCCAAGGCCAAGGCAAAACCCAGGCCGGCAAAATGGGTGGTGCTGATCCACGAATCTGGCGCCGTTCCCGCTGGCTGGGCACAGGCCTTGCGAGCCGCCGCCGAACGTTCAGGCGTGTCACGCAGCTGGATCGAGCCTCCAGCCATCAGCCTCGAAGAAGTCCAACTCTCCCTCGGCTGCGCGAGTTGGGGCGCTGCCTGCGCCGGCCAGGCCGCCTCGCTGATGGGGGCCGACAACGCCCTCGTGGTCGACATCGTGCGCGGAGGCGATGCCATGGTCGTCAGCGTCGAAGACGTCGCTGCCAACGGCACCGTCGTCGGCGATGTCGTGCGCGTCGAGGTCAGCGCCGACGACAGCGGGCGGGCGGTGGCGTCGGCCTGGGTGGTGGGGGCCATTCGGGGGACCCGACCGACGGTGCTCGTGGTGACCGCCGACCTTGCCGGCACCGAGGTCCTCATCGACGGCGAGCCACGGGGGGTGACCCCGCTGACCCTCATCGACGTCGTTGCCCCCGGCGAGCATGCCCTGTTGCTGCGCCGAGAGGGGCGCGCGCCCTTGTCGCGGACCTTCACCGTCCAGGGCGCCACGATGAACCGGGAGTTTGGCGCCTTGACGCAGGGGCCATCGATGGTGACGACGCCGAGGGTTGGCGAGGAGGCACCAGCCCCCATGATCACCTCGGCCCGACCAGGTGGTGGTGTGCCGACGATGGCCCTGGCGGGGTTCAGCCTCGGCGGTGTGGGCGTGTTGGGTGCAGCAGCGGGGGCGGTCGTGGCCGCCCTCAACTGGAACGCCCGCGCAGCGTTTGTCGAGGTCCGCAATGGCGCGGAGTCCATCAGCCCCACGGTCTGCACGAACGCCGATGGCAGCTACGGCAGCAGCGGCGCCGGCTGCGTGGTCATCGACGGTGCCGACAAGTCCCCGGCGTTGCTGGCCGACATCCAGCGCGCCAGCGACACGTTGCTTGGCAACGTCAACGTCGGCCTGGTCGTCATGGGCGCCGGTCTCTTGGTGGGGGCCACGGGCTTCGCCATTGGTTTTGGAGCCATCCCGGGTGAAACCCAGGACGCGGCAGGATCTCCGGCGCCAGCGGCAAGTCACTGAAAAGACAGTGATATCTGCGGGCCCCGCCGAAATGGCCGGCAGCGCGCTATTTGGACTCCGAGCGGACGTCCGACTGTCGGAACTGCCCGTTGTGAGGTTCAGCCATGCGCATCACCGACCGCGCCATCCAGACGTTCACCGCCCGCATCGCCGCCACGCCCGGCAAGCAGATCGACGACGCCAATGTGGTCGAATTGCTGTCGACCGTCGCCGACAAGGCCGGTTTGAGCGCCGCGCAAGCGCTCACCAGGCTGAAGGCTCCCGGGATCAGCCGGCAGCAGCAGTACGACCTCACCAAGGCCGGTCTCTCCGCTCGCGAGACTGAGGACCTCAAAGAACTCCTCGACAAGGGTGGCTTCACGCTCAGCCCCGGCGCCAGGAACTTCCTGGAGGCCCTGGTGGGACGGGCGACGTTCAACCCCAATACCGGGAGCACGCCGACGCCGACGCCCACGCCGCCGTCGGGACCGCTGACCCTGTCAGGCAGGGAGATCAAGGCCGAGGACAAGGTTGTGTCGACGGCGTCGCACACGATCCAGTTGGCCACCGTCGTGGGAGGGCAGACCTTGCCCGACTTCCGGCTGTCGCAGCGGACCATCACCGACCCCGAGCAGAAGCCAACGATCATCGACGTCGCTGCCCTGAACCTGCCGTCGATGGCGACCGCTGCGGCCTTCAAGACGATGCTGACGGGGCTCCAGACCGCCCACAAGGCCTTCCTGGCCCCCGACAAGACCGCCCTGCAGGCCAAGCTCCCCGCTGACGACCGCAGCAACTACGCCTTCCTCAACGTCACCGGCCGCCGCATCGAGCAATTCTTTGGCGAGGCCCAGCGCCTCATCGGCCAATCGGGCATGCCCACCAGCGAGCAGGCCAAGGCCCGCGTGGAACTCAACGCCGCCTTCCGCGACGCCTTCCGCGGCCGCACCGCCGAATTCGATCGTGCCGATACCGGTGGCTATTGGTCCTACGGCCACGACGCCGCCTTCGTCCACGTCTTTGAGCGGATGCTGTCGGCGCTGCCTGACAATGACCCGAAGAAGCCGTTCATCCAAAACCAGATCGACTTCATCTTCACGCACAAATACGTGCCCAACGGCAAGGTCAGCGAAAACGACGCTGAAAAGAGCTTGGGTCTGGTGGCTATCAGCAAGACCTCGCGCCACGTCGTGTCGATGACGGCCGGCAGTGCGACGGCGAACCAGGTCTCCTACGAGACCCTGCAGCTCCACACCGCCGCTGGTGGTCCAAACGCTGGTCGCCACGTGTACCGTGACGGGACCCAGCTCTTCTTTCAGGGCACCCGCACCGAGCTGAGCGCTGCCGACGCCGCCAAGGTCAGGGGCACCGCCGTCAGCAACGACGGCATCGTCTTCCGCCGCGCCCAGACCGGCGAGCAGATCCGCGCCGACTTCCGCTACGACTGGGATGGCAACGGCATGCTGAACAGCAGCGACATCGACACCGGTTGGTGGGGCCACTGCGACATCAAGGCGCTGATGGAGACCATCCTCGCCGACATGGGCGGCTCCGGCGGCGTCAGCGAGTATCGCGCCGACACCAAGCGGGTCACCGACTTCTCGCGCGACATGCAGCTGGAAGGTCTGGCGGCGCTCCTCAACTTCGACGACGTCTACCAAAACACGACGTCGCCTTCGCAGCGGGTCCAGTTTGGCACCACCAACTTCGCCGGCGCCCGCTACGACAATCGCCCCACCGTGATGACGTTGAACACGTCGGGTGGCTCCATGACCCTGCCCATTCGCCTCACGGCAATGTCGCAAAAGGGCGATTCCACCAAGCCGGTCGACGTCAATACGATCTTCGCTGCGAAGGTTGCTGACGCCCGGCAGGAGACATTTGTCGACAACAAGGATCTCGTTCGCGTTGACCAGGGCGACATGCACGTCGTGGACGGCACCGGTCGCAAGCTGGACGGCACCACTGACGGCTACTCCTTCGACGCCCGCGGCTGGCCCGTGGAATCAAAGACCAGCTTCGAGCTCAACCTCAACGCCACCACCGGTGCAAAGGTCCTCATCGGCACGCAGCTGCGGGACGTGAACAGCCGCACCCTGGAGCGCTTTTACTTCGACCCGGCCACCAAGCAGATCGAGAAGGTCGAGACCCAGTTCGTCCAGAAGGCGGGCACCACGACGTATGAGGCCGTTGAGGGCCGCAGGACCACCGTTGGTGCCTTGCGCGGCGTGGAACTCTCCAAAGAGATGGAAGCCGGCGACGACGTCAAGAACAAGCTCAAGATGCTGGAAGACGCCGTTCGCACCGGCGCCAAGATCGCCACCGACAGCGACACCAAGGACCAGGTCTGGAACGGCGAAGTCCACGCCGTGCGCTTTACGACCGAGTGGCGCTCCGACGATGGTCAATGGGAGCGCGTCGGCGTCAACGTTGATGCGACGTTTGGCGGCGGCAAGGTCGGCACCTTCCTGCATAAGCTCGATGACAAGGGCGTCGTCGTCGACAGCATGGAGGTCAAGGCCGCCGTCGACTTCTACTGGGCTGACGCCCCCCGCATCGCGCCCCTCGTTTCTGAGCGTGGCAACTGGTACGTCAACGAGGCCATGTTGGAGCGCGGCGTCGTCGACCTGGGTCGAGGCAAGGCCGCGTCTCTCGGCGCGTTGCAGGACCTCAGTGATCTGATCTTCCTGGGGCTCAAGGCCAAGGACAACAAGAAGCTCTTCACCATCGTCGATGGCGGCAAGCGCTTCGTGTACGAGGACAAGGCGGCTTGGGACAAGGACGTCGCCGCCCTCAAGTCTCGCGACACCGGAGGCACTGGCCCCGTGACGCCGGCCACGCCAGGCAAGGTGCAGCAGGCCAGCCGGCCGAACCTGTCGGTGCCCGACAACGACCCCAGCGGCATAACGGACACCATCACCGTGGCATCGTCGGGACCGCTCAAGGACATCAAGGTCAGCCTCGACCTGCAGCACTCGTATGTCGGCGACCTCGATGTGAAGCTGATTGCCCCCAATGGCACCGAGGTGAAACTCCACGCTCGCGGCGGTCGCAACGCGCGTGACCTCGTGGGTACGTTTGGTGCGGACCTTCGCGCCGTCGACGACCTCAAGAAATTCATCGGTGTCGACGTCAACGGTGCGTGGCAGCTCAAGGTGGTCGACCTGGCCGGCCAGGACACGGGCACGCTGAACAGCTGGAGCCTCGAGATCGACGTCTGAGGTCCGCCCCCGGTCTTCCGGATCAAGAAACGCACGGCCACGCCGTGCGTTTTTCGTGGGGCTGTCTGCCTTGCAGCCAACGCCCCCATCGGGCGTTGTGGCTGGTCGATCGCGCCCAGGGCGCAAGTGTGAAGACGCACAAGATTGAGCCGACGAGCAGCTGAAGCGGCGGTGCAGCGCCGCCGGGCATTGGCCACAACGTTGCAATCGACGATGCCAGAGGTGTTTTCCATGTTCCGCCCGACCCTTGAAAATTCCATGACCCGCCACCCCCATTCCATCCGCGCCGGTGAGACCCTGCGGACAGCCGAACTGATGATGGACAAGCTCAAGGTGCATCACCTGCCGGTGCTCGACGGCGGGCGATTGGTGGGTGTCATCACCGACTCCGACATCGCCTTCGCGGCCCGCATTCGAGGCAATGTCGACATTGTCAAAGTTGAGGAGTCCTGCGTCGATGATCCAGTCACTGTCGACGTCGAGACCGACCTCGGCACGGCGGTCACCATCATGCTCGACCGCCGTGTCGATTCGGTCCTCATCACCGAGACTGAAGGGGACACGGAGCCGAAGCTGGCAGGCATCTTTACCCTGCGCGACGCCGCCCGTGTCCTGCACCACCAGCTTACCCTGCGTCTGTGACCGGGTTGTGTCGCCGGTGTCGGCCTCGCTGTTTCAGGCTCGTCAGGCGTGCTATGCGACGGCGATGATCGACGTCGACGACGCAGCTCGGGCGGTGGTGGAGGCTCTCTCGTCGGGTGATCCCGATCGGGTCGACGCCGCCCGTACTGCCTACCTCCAGGTTGATGGCAAAGGCGCCGTTGCCGCCGACATGCGCTACCGCCTCGGGCTGTCGCGCTTGTTCCGTCATCGGGATCCCGATGGCGCCATTGAGCTGTTCAAGGAGGCCGCTGCCGAAAAATCCGCCCCGGTGGCCCCCGAGGCTCGGGTCAGTTTGGCGTTGTGTCTGTCGTCGCGAGGCAAACGCCAACAGGCCATCTTCGAGTTGCGCAAGATGCTGCCCGAGGGGGCTGCCGCCACCATCCACACCGCCCAGGCCCTCGATTTCCTGTCGATGCTGTTGCGCGACTCCGGCGCTGCCCACAAAGACGTCATCGCCGTCGACGAGACCCGCAAGGGGCATCTGCGGGCCCTGGCCACCGACGCCCGCGACGGTCTTGAGAAAGCCCACTATTTGTTGCGACTCGCGGCCGCGTACGCCGACGGCGGCACCGGCATCGACTTCGTTTCGGCCCGCAAGGTGTACGACGAGGTCATCAAGCTCGGTGCCAGGGCCGGCGAGTCGGCGTTGCAGGCTGCTCGTCAGGCGCAGAAGTCCCTGCCTCGCTGAGGCTGGCATGCAACTGCTGCGCATCTCTGTCGACGGCTTCCGCAACCTCAACGAGGTCGTTGTCGAACCCCATCCTCGCTTGACGGTGTTGGTCGGCGACAACGGGCAGGGCAAGACCAACCTCCTCGAGGCGATCCATCTCGTCTCGGCGCTGCGACCCCTGCGTTCGGTCGAGCGGGTGGCCGAACTGGTCGGCTTTGGCCGCGAGCGCGGCGAGATTCACGGCCGCTTTGAACTCGACGGGCCCCTTGACGTCGATGTCGTCGTCGAGGCCCGCGGTCGCAAGGCGACGGTGGGCGGCAAGGCCGTCCGCGATGTGTCGACCCTGGCGCAGCGCCTGGGCGTCGTCAGCTTTGTCCCCGAGGACAGCACCATCATTCGGGGCAGTCCCGGTGATCGTCGTCGTGGACTCGACCGTTTTGCCTTCTCGTTGCTGCCATCGTTCGCCGGTGTCAGTCGGCGCTTTGAAGAGGCCCTGGAGCAGCGCAACCGCCTGCTCAAAGAGCCCGTCATCGACCTGGCCGCCCTCGACGCGTTTACGCCGCCATACATCGATGCCGCGGTCGCACTGACCCGCCTGCGCAGCGCCAGCGCCAGCCGCTGGGCCCCGGTTTTTGCGGCCGAATCCGAAGCCATCGCCGACGGCGCGCTGGGGGCCTGCCTCGCCTACCGCAGCGGCATCGCCGATGACGTCATCGATGACACGGTCACGGCGGCGTGGTTGCAGGGGTGCCTTGATGAGAGGCTGCGACGGGGACGGGACCAGGAGTTGCGCCGGCGGGTGACGCTGTGTGGGCCCCAGCAGGACGATCTCATCATCGACAAGACGGGACGGGCCGCTCGCTTCCTGGCATCCCAGGGCGAGGCGAGGGCGCTCGTGCTGGCCCTCAAGCTCGCCTGCGTGCGGATCCTGACCGAGGTGCGCGGGCAGGCGCCCCTGCTGCTGCTCGACGACGTCGCTGGTGAACTCGATGCGTTCCGTGCCCGACGCCTGCTCGACGCGGTCGACGAGCACGGCGTTCAATGTTTCGTCACGACCACGTCGGTGGCGACGTTGCCGCCCCTTGGTACGGCCCTCGTGGTCGGCCTCGCCAACGGACGACTGCTGACCAGGCTGTGAGCCCTGCCGGACG
>CAJBHN010000286.1 GCA_903952805.1 uncultured Myxococcales bacterium
GCCCATCAATCGTCGAGCCCAGGCCCTTCCAGCCGACCTGCACGCCGATGCCATTGTTGCGGAAGAACTGGGCCTCTGCCGGCGTTGCCAGCAGCCAGGACGACACGAGCACACACGCCAAGACCAATCGACGACAAGACATGGGGCACCTTATCGCGGTCGGGAGTCTTTGTTCGAGCGAAGGACGACCAGGGTGGGTTTCGGGCGTCCGCGCGTCTGGCACTTGAACCCTGGCGGGGGACACGCCAAAAGACTCCCATGTCGTTGTCGACGACGCTCTTTGGTGAGCGCTACACCTTTCCTGACGTCAAAGACGTCCTCGCGCGGGCCAACGAGCCCCGTTCTGGCGACGTGCAGGCGGGTCTGGCGCCGACGTCCATGCGGCAGATGGCCGCCGCCAAACGGGTGTTGTCGGAGCTGACGCTGAAGGACCTTCGGGAAAACCCGTCGGTGCCCTATGAAATCGATGAGGTCACCCGCGTCATCGAGGACGACCTCGAGGCGAGCCCGCTGGGTCGCCACGCCTACCAAAAGGTCAGCTGCTGGACGGTGTCGCAGTTGCGCGAGTTCATCCTCGACGACGACACCAGCGGCGATGACATCAAAGCCATCTCTCCCGGCCTCACCCCCGAGATGGCGGCGGGCTGCGCCAAGCTGATGTCCAACATGGACCTCGTGATGGGCGGCAAGAAAATCCGCGTCATCGCCCGCTGCAACAACACCATCGGCCTGCCCGGGCGCTTGAGCTCGCGCCTGCAGCCCAATCATCCCCGTGACGACGTCAACGGCATCTTGGCGGCGGTGCAAGACGGCTTGTCGTTTGGCAACGGCGACGCGGTCATTGGCATCAATCCATCCACCGACGACGTCGACAAGGTCAAGGACATCCTCAGCGCCGTCAAGGACTTGATGCGGCGCTTTCGGGTGCCGACGCAAAACTGCGTGCTGGCCCACATCACCGCCCAGATGGAGGCGCTCAAGCGCGGCGCGCCGCTGGACCTGATGTTTCAATCCATTGCCGGCAGCGAAGGCGCCAACAAGAATTTCGGCGTCACCGTTGCCCTCCTCGACGAAGCCTA
Organism: uncultured Myxococcales bacterium; assembly: GCA_903952805.1. Taxonomy (GTDB): domain Bacteria; phylum Myxococcota; class UBA727; order UBA727; family VGSZ01; genus VGSZ01. The sequence goes on from CAJBHN010000286.1 coordinate 1,080, forward strand.
TGACCTGGCCCGACGCGAAGGCACCGCCCAGGGCGAAAACGTCATGTACTTTGAGACCGGGCAGGGCACGGCCCTGTCGGCCAACGCCCACCACGGCGCCGACCAGGTGACGATGGAGGCCCGGGCCTACGGCCTCGCTCGTCGCTACAAGCCGTTTATCGTCAACAGCGTCGTGGGCTTCATTGGTCCCGAGTATCTGCGCGACGGCAAGGAGATCACGCGGGCCGGCCTCGAAGATCACTTCATGGGCAAGCTCCTCGGCCTCTCGATGGGCTGCGACGCCTGCTACACCAACCACGCCGACGCCGACCAGAACGACCAGGAAAACCTGGAGATGTTGTTGGCCATGGCGGGTGTGAACTACCTGATGGGCATCCCCATGGGCGACGACGTCATGCTGAACTACCAGACGACGTCGTTTCACAACAACGCCGCCCTCAAGCACCTCCTCGATCTGCGGCCGGCGCCGGAGTTCGAGCTCTGGATGGAGAGCCTGGGGCTGTGGCGCAACGGTCGCTTGACCAAGAAGGCCGGCGATTCATCGGTGTTCAAGTCGTCGTCGTCGTCGTCGGCCGGCAAGCGGAGGGTGACATGAGCCTTGATCGCGCAGCCCTGGAGGCCCTGGTGCGAGCCGTGGTGCAAGAGAGCCTGGGGGCTGGTTCCACGGGTTCCACGGGCACGTCGTCGTCGTCGTCCTCGTCGGCCAGCGAAGCCGCGGAGCCCGCCTGCGAGACGCACTGTGCGCCGCCGGTGCGCAGCCAGCGGGTGCAGGACCACGTCGAGGTCCAGCGCGTCGTCGACGCCAGCCCGTCGCGGCTGGCCCAGGGCCGGGTGGGGACCCGCTACACGACGGCGGCCTACATCCAGCTGCGGGCCGAACACGCCATCGCTCTTGACGCGGTCCACTCCGCGGTCGCTGATGACTTCGCGTCCCGGCAGGGCTTCGTCGCGTTGCGCACGAAGGCGAAGGACCACAACGAGTATCTGCTGCATCCAGACTCCGGGCGCAGCCTCGACGACGACAGCAAGGCTCGCCTTGTCAAAGAGGGGACGATGGGGGCCGACGTCACCATCATCGTCGGCGACGGCCTGAGTGCGGTGGCCTGCGAGAAGCAGGCGCCGACGCTGGTGCCGGCGTTGCAGGCGGCGTTGCAGGGGCAGGGCTTCAGCATCGGCAAGGTGCTGTTTGTGCGTCATGCGCGCATTGGTGTGCAAGACGAGATTGGTGTGCTGCTGCGGACCAAGTCGACCATCATCCTCGTCGGTGAGCGGCCCGGGTTGGGCACGGGCGACTCGCTGTCGATCTACACGGCGTACAATCCGCGCCTGGGTCAGGACAACGCCGA
>CAJBHN010000287.1 GCA_903952805.1 uncultured Myxococcales bacterium
GGCGCCGAGCCGGCCTGGATCCAGCAACTCCGGGAAGTGTTGGTGCTGTCGGCAGACGACGAAGCCGTGGTCTTCGGCGAAGCCCTGCCGGCGGGCCTGCGATTGTAGGTTTGGCTGCAAGATATCGGAAAAGCGGGGGAATTCATCAGCTCCAGCCGATGGATGTGTAGGTGTTTGACCGACATGGGCGAAGCCCGGGTTGGTGAATGGGGCCCCCAAAAAAGAAACAGGCCCGCCGAAGCGGGCCTGTTTCACTGACGGACAGGGAGCCAGGCTCAGAAGCCCATGCCGCCCATGCCGCCCATGCCGCCCATGCCGCCCATGCCGCCCATGCCGCCGCCGCCGCCGGCACCAGCACCCTTGGACTTCTTGTCCTCGGGCTCGTCGGCGATCATCGCCTCGGTGGTCAGCAGCAGCGACGCCACGGAGGCGGCGTTTTGCAGGGCCGAACGGGTGACCTTGGTGGGGTCGATGACGCCGAAGGCCAGCATGTCGCCAAACTGCTCGTTGGCGGCGTTGAAGCCGTAGGCGCCCTTCTCGGCGGCCACCTTGTTGACGACGACGCTGCCCTCCCAGCCGGCGTTCTGGGCGATCATGCGCATGGGCTCTTCGCAAGCACGGCGGATGATCTTGACACCGAAGGCCTCTTCGCCCTCGGCCTTCAGGGTGTCGAGGCAGGACAGGGCGCGCACGAGGGCGACGCCGCCGCCGGGGACGATGCCTTCCTCGACGGCTGCACGGGTCGCGTGCAGGGCGTCTTCAACGCGGGCCTTCTTTTCCTTCATTTCGATCTCGGTGGCCGCGCCAACCTTGATGACGGCGACGCCGCCGGCGAGCTTGGCCAGGCGCTCCTGGAGCTTCTCGCGGTCGTAGTCCGACGTGGTCTCTTCGACCTGGGCGCGGATCTGCTTGATGCGAGCCTGGATGTCGCCGGTCTTGCCGGAGCCGTCGACGATCGTGGTGTTGTCCTTGTTGACCGTGACGTTCTTGGCGCGACCGAGGTCGGCGAGGGTCACGTTCTCGAGCTTCTCGCCGAGGTCCTCGGAGATCATCTTGCCGCCGGTGATGGTGGCGATGTCTTCGAGCATGGCCTTGCGGCGGTCGCCGAAGCCAGGAGCCTTGACGGCGGCGACGTTGAGCGTGCCACGCAGCTTGTTGACGACGAGGGTGGCGAGGGCCTCACCGTCGATGTCTTCGGCGATGACGAGCAAGGGCTTGCCCGAGCCGCGGACAGCCTCGAGGACGGGCAGGAAGTCCTTCATGTTCGAGATCTTCTTCTCGTAGATGAGGATGTAGGGCTCGTCGAAGGCGACTTCCATGCGCTCGGCGTTGGTCACGAAGTAGGGGCTCAGGTAGCCGCGGTCGAACTGCATGCCTTCGACGACTTCGAGGGTGGTCTCGAGGCTCTTGGCCTCTTCGACGGTGATGACGCCTTCCTTGCCGACCTTGTCCATGGCCGCGGCAATGATTTCGCCGATGTTGGCGTCGCCATTGGCGGAGATGGTGCCAACCTGGGCGACTTCAGCGGAGTCACGGGTGGGCTTGGACATGGCCTTCAGCTCGTTGCTGATGGCGGTGACGGCCTTGTCGATGCCGCGCTTGAGTTCCATCGGGTTGTGACCCGCGGCGACCAGCTTGGAGCCTTCGCGAAAGATGGCCTGGGCGAGGACGGTGGCGGTGGTGGTGCCGTCGCCAGCGTTGTCCGAGGTCTTGGAAGCGACTTCCTTGACCATCTGGGCGCCCATGTTTTCGAACTTGTCTTCAAGCTCGATTTCCTTGGCGACGGTGACGCCGTCCTTGGTGATGGTCGGCGCGCCGAAGCTCTTCTCGATGACAACGTTGCGGCCCTTGGGACCGAGGGTGACCTTGACGGCATTGGCGAGCGTGTCGACGCCGCGCAGCATCTTGTCGCGGGCCTTGGTGTCAAAAATGATGGTCTTGGCGGACATGGGAAACTCCGTAAAAAAAAGAAACCGAGCAGCAAACGAAGGCACACGCACAACACGCGCGCACACCAGAATCAACGTTGGCGCAACCGACCGGCACACGCGCAGCGCGCACCACGATCACGCACCAAGGAGCATCGACGACACGCGCAGCGCGCATCACGATCACGCACCGAGGAGCATCGACGACACGCGCAACGCGCATCACGATCACGCACCGAGGAGCATCGACGACACGCGCAACGCGCATCACGATCACGCACCGAGGAGCATCGAC
>CAJBHN010000288.1 GCA_903952805.1 uncultured Myxococcales bacterium
CCCGAGCCCGCCGTACAGCGCCTCGCCCGGGCCCTGATGGTGCGGTGGCGGGTGGTGAGCGAGCAGAGTCAGCAAGACAGCGGTCTGGTGCCGCCGCCGCTGGTGTCGTCGGTGGTTGATGTCGATGATCGTCCACTGGACCACCTGTTGGAGAAGCTGTTTGACAGCGGCGGCGACGATCTCATCATCGCCCCCGACCGTCCGGTCTTCATGAAACGTCACGGTCAGGTGACGGCGCTCACCGAGCACCCCCTGTCGGCGGAACGGGTGGCGTCGTTGTTGACGCCGCTGGTGACCGCCCAGATGGCCGTGCGCCTCGACCAAAAAAAGGACATCGACTTCTCATTGACGGTCAAAGCCAACGGTCAACGCGTGCGGGTCAATTTGTTCCGTCAGCGAGGAGGCTTGTCTGGCGTATTTCGCGCCATCCGCGCCCAGATTCCGGTGCTGGAGCACCTCGGGTTGCCTGCCGCGGTCAAAGACCTCACCACGTTGCGTACCGGGTTGGTGTTGGTCGGCGGTGCGACCTCGTCGGGGAAATCAACGACGCTGGCGGCGTTTATCGATGCCATCAATCGCACCCAGCCTCGTCACATCATCAGCATCGAAGACCCCATCGAAATCGTGCACGGCCACAAGCAGGCGCTGGTGCAGCAACGTGAGGTCGGCATCCACACCCACTCTTTTGCCCGGGCCCTGCGCTCAGCCATGCGTGAAGACCCCGACGTCATCGTCATCGGCGAACTGCGCGACAAGGAGACCATTGAGCTGGCTTTGACGGCGGCCGAGACCGGGCATCTGGTGGTTGGCACGTTGCACACGGTCAGCGCCGACGCCTGCATCGATCGCCTCATCAATGGCGTCGGCAAAAACAAGCAAGACCAGGCCCGCGCCAGCATCGCCGACAGCCTGCGGGCCGTGGTGTGTCAAACCCTCGTGCGGCGGCGGGCGGGCCTGGAGGGGCCGCGCCTGCTTGCCAGCGAACTGCTCATCAACACCGACGCGGTCGCCAATGTCATTCGCAAGGCCAAGACCGTGCAGCTGCCGTCGATCATTGCGACATCGCGTGAGCAAGGCATGCAGGCCCTCGACAACGACCTGATCCGCCTCGTCAAGACCGGCACCGTCGACGACCTCGACGTCCTCGCCAAAGCCCGCAACAAGGTCGTCGTCGAGGCCGCCATCGCCGAGGTTCGCGCCGAGCGAGACGGTCAGAACAAGACCGGCAAGACGATCATCGCTCCCCCCCGTTGAGCCCGGCCACGCGGTGCGGCTGTGGATGCGATGGTGGGTCCGATCGTGGGTGCGATGGTGTGGGTATTGGTGTGAGATGTGGGTCGGTATGCGACCGCTGTCAGCCTGGTCGCAATGCCCGGAGACACCGCACAAAGTTGCCGCCCAGGATTTTGTGGATGCGTTCTGGGCGATAGCCGCGACTCTGCATTTCCGCGACCAGCAGGGGCAGCCCGAGGGGGTCCTTCAGGCTGTCGGGGGGCACGATGAAGCCGTCCCAATCGCTGCCGAGCGACGCGTGGTCCTCGCCGACGGTGTCGATGATGTGGGCCAGATGTCGCATCACCAGCCCGATGCCATCGTGGGCTGCGGCCGGAGGGCCGAGGAAGCCCGGATGAAAAATGACGCCGACGGTGCCGCCCGTGTCGGCGATGGCCTTGAGTTGGGCATCGTCGATGTTGCGCCAATGGGCATAGACGCCGCTCAGCCCCGTGTGGGTGACGGTCAGGGGCTGGCTGTGGTCGTGCAAGCCGATGGTGTCCCAGAAGGTGTCGACGGAGGCGTGAGCGAGGTCGATGAGGACCCGCTCCGCGTTCATCGTGCCCACGAGGGCGCGCCCCCGGGCCGTCAGGCCACGCGGACCCCACAGACGCTTCATGGGCAGCGGCGTCGACGTCTCGGCCAGCGCCGACGACAGCAGGTGCACCAATGTGGCGGCGACGACGTCGGTGGCGCCGACGCTGGCGAAGCTGTCGGCGTCGCCCAGGCAGTTGGCCCCTTGCACCACCGGGATGATGGCGTGTTGGCGACTGGCCATGGCGTCGTCGAAGGCGGCGGCGGTGGTCACCCAGGCCGCACCCGGGGTGGTGCAGGCGAAGGTCCGCAGGGCCTGCAGATTGCGCAGCAAGGTGCGCTGCCGCGACGACGCGGGGCGAAACGGATTGGTGGTGATGGACCACAGGGCCCCCTTCAAGCCGCCCCGACGGGCGCGGGGCAGGTCGACGTGGCCGACGAAGTGCCGGTGGCGGGGGCGGTGCTCGGCAGCGGCGTCGTAGCCGGCCATGCGGGTGGCGATGAAGGTGTCGGTGTGGAGGTCGACGGCGTGGGCTTCGTCGAGCAGGGCCAGGGCATCTCGCAGGCGGGCCGGGTCTGCTACATCAACAGGCATGCGATCTGTTGTACGTCGGCCTGCCATCGTGTGTGTCGCTGTCTCGCTGCAGCTTGCGGGCTGCGCCTCCACGTCGACGATGGCGTTGCCGTCCTGTGCTGAGCGCGTCGAGGTCGAGGGCGAACACGTTCGCAACGGGAACACGCTGCGCCTCGATCACAGCCTCGACGGGCCCTGGACGAGCACCACACTCATCTTGGAGCGCGACGGCGAGCAGCAGACCGTCAGCGTCCCCAACACCCGCCCCGACGGCGGCCGCTTGTTGCTGGGCACGGTCTTTGGGCTGGTGGGTGGGGCGGTGGTGCTGAGCGCCGGCTACGACGTCGCCGTCCGCGGAGCCACCCTGGCGGACGAGGGGCCTTTGTTCGGCACCGTGTTGGGCGGCACCGCCGTCGTCGGCGGCGGCCTGCTGGCCG
>CAJBHN010000289.1 GCA_903952805.1 uncultured Myxococcales bacterium
ATCGCTGCCGGCGGCAATGGCGTCACGCAAGCCACCGGCTTTGCTCAACGCATCGTTCAATTCTTTGACGTCGGCACGATGCTCACTCCAATAGTCGGCGAACTCGCGGGCGACTTCTCTCATCAACTGTTTCGTGCACAGCGTCGCCAGGTACTGCTCGACCCGGTCGCCCACGCCTGCGGTTACATCGCGAAGCACACCGTCGAGGAGCCGTCCGAGGGAATCATGCTTCTTACCGAAGAGGCGGTACGTGGCCTCTTTCGTATTCCCGGCCCGGAGTGACTCAACGATGCGCCCTTCATGGGCAGAAAAGGCGTGAAACATGCCCGCAAAACGGTCGAACAAGGTTGTTTCAGCCTGCAGCGCCGCCAGCCTGATCACGATGGGGTCGTCCTCGCCGCCGACGCTGGCCCGGGCCTCAATGAAGGCCGAGCATTGCTCCACGCTCAGCAGGGCCCAGTACCGCAGAATGTCCGCCGTGCTGAGTTCCAGGAGCAGGGAGGGTCGGTGCGACATGCCGTCCTCCTGAACGAGCAACAGCCCGGGTTCGCTGCCCTCTGCCACCACCTCCAGAATCGACGTCGATGCCAACGCGTGCCGCAAACGATCGCTGTCGTCAGCTGACAGGTCTGTCCATTCTCGCGACAGCAGGGGACCCAGCCGGATGATGGCGACCCCGTTGTGCCGAATGTCGAGACGCGGTGACGCCTGTGCACCAGCCCAGCAGGCCGATGCCTGCCCTGTGTCCCACGCATAGCGCAGGGTGAGGTTGGTGCCGCCACGGGCAGCGATGGCGTCGTCTTCGCCGATGCTCTCGGCGAACGGTGGCCGCTTCTGCTCGACCGTCAGCCACCAATCGGGCCGCCCCTTGCCGGTGGTCTCGACCAGAAACCCGGTCTCACGGTTGCCGCCCTTGCCTGAGAGGCGACAGGCGGCGCTGGTGAGATTGGCTGAGCCAACGAAGAGGATTTCACGTCCGCCCCGTTTGGGCTCAAAGAACCGATAGACCTTGGCGTGAACGGTTCTCGCTTTCGCTTCTTCGGCCTTGCCCATCTTGAGCAGGTCCGTGGGCAATGAACCCCACGACATGCCGGGCTGCTGCTTCACCCAATCGAACAGCGCTGCGGGGCAGAGGCCGTCGCCACTGCTGTTGCGGGGCAAGAACACCCGCACCTCGCTCGCCGCACATTGGTCGGCGATGGCCTGCAGCGGTTCGGACTCGCCGCCCTTGTCGAAATAGGGGGAAATGACCTCGAGGCAGCACCCACGCATCGCCTTGCCGACGATCCGCTCGATAAATGCCGGGACGGATTCATCGCCGGTGTGGAAATGGGGCAGGAATCGCCCGTCCATCGAGCGCTGTTCCCGCTGTCGGGTTCCCCGGAGGAAGCTGAGAATCTCATCGGCCGCGACGTGGGACCGTCGACGTTCGGCGTTTATCGGGCGGCCCTCCACGGCACCGACAAGGCCTGTCACGTAGGCCATCAAGTCGTCTTTGAGACTCGTCAGCTCGCCTTCACCAATCTCCTCGATGTGGGCAACCTCGACGTTCTCCCACCAGCCGGCCCGGGTCAGGTTCGCCGACGCCGCCGAACAGAGCATGGCTCGTGGGTTGAGGCCATTGGCGTCGGCCTCGGTCTCTTCCACAAGAACGAGCACATTCTTTGGATGGAAAATGCCCGTGGGGTGGCGCACCGGAAAGCGTCGCACATCGAGTTTGGCGGGGCCGCCCTCGGGGACGATGCCGTGCTGATCGTAGTAGACGGCGATGGAACCCTTCAGCGAGGTCACCAGCTCATCAATCTGCATCAGCTTGATGGCTGTCGCATGACTCAGCGGCACATCAAAGAAGACCGGGAGAATCTCGGTCTCGAAGAAGCCGGGC
>CAJBHN010000290.1 GCA_903952805.1 uncultured Myxococcales bacterium
GTTCCGCCTCCGCCTTGGCCTGCAGTGCTTGGGCTTGGGCGTCACGCTGGGCCTTACGGGCTTCGAGGACTTCTCGATTGAGGCGGTTGACCTCTGTCTGTTGCGTCTCGTTTGCCGCCGAAAGTTCACGGGCTGATCTTTGACGGGTGGCCTCAGCCTCTGCTTCGGCATCGGCCTTCAATTTGAACGCTTGCTCCAGCTGCTGCTGGGTTCTGGCGACGACAGCTTTTGCTTCGGCGAGTTCCCTGGTCTTCGCTTCAGCGTCGACTTTGGCTTGAAGACCTTGGGATGCCGCCGACGTTGCGTGAGCACGCACCTCGGCGAGCTCGGCGCGCAGCTTGTCGGTCTCTGCAGATGCGCCCTTTCTGTCGGCATCGGCTTTTTCAAGCGCGGCTTTGACCTGCTTGCTATCGGCGAGGATCTTCTCGGCCTGAGCGCGGAGCTTCTGGTATTCCGCGCGAACATGGGCTCCGCTCTTCTGGGCTTCCGCGAGTTGGGCCGCTGCCGCCCCCGCTGTCAACAGTGCCGATTCTTTCTCACTGAGCACGCCCAGCAGGCGGTCAACCTCGGCACTGGCCTTGGTCGCCTTTTCCCGTTCCAACGCGAAGGACTGGGTCGACGCCGCGTGCTGGTCGGACAGCTTCTTATCCCGTGCGACCACCTCGTTTGCGAGCGTTTCCGCTCTCTTGGTCGCTTCGGCGTACTGGCCAGCCAGGACCTGGGCTGCTGCCTGCTCATCACTCCGGCCACTTCGTTCGCTGTCAAGAGCGGTCTTGTACTCCGTGATGGTGCCATCGCGGATGGCAAGCCACCGGGCTCGCTCTTCAATGGCGCTCTTGGCGTCCTCGAAGGCGTGGCGAAGCTCAACGAGTTCACTTTCCTTCTCAGCGAGCATCCGCCGCTGCTCGTCCGTGGTTTGGCCTGCCTTTTCGAGGATCTGGTCCTGTGCGACGATGCGCCCCTCGCGCTCTCCCATCGTTGCCTCAAGGGTTCGAACGCGGGTCATGAGCTCTTCAATGCGACCAGACGCATCGCTCAAGCTCGCCGACAACGCACCGTTTTCACCTGTCTGTACGGCCAACTGTTCTTCGACCTCGGCCTTGTCCACTTCGAGCCCCGCCAACTGCTGCTCGAGCATTTGTCGCGTTGTCGTCAGTGTGACCTGCAGCTGGTCGCGGGCCTTCTCGATTTCAGCTACGAAGCGCGACTTCTCGGCCAAGTCGCTGTCTCGCCTCGTGATGTTGTCTCGCGCATCAGCCAATTCAGTTCGCAGGTGGTCCGAGCGCTGTCCTTCTGCCTCGAGGTCGACCAGCGTGGCGCGCAACTTGGCATCGGTTTCCTCCAGCGTCCCGCGCAAGTCGCTTGCTCGCGCGTCCAAGAGAGCGAGTTGCGACTGGAGTTGCTCGGCAATGACTCCACCAGCGGCGACATCAGCTCGAGCATTCTGCAACTCGGCAAGTAACGTTGACGCTTTCCGTTCTGCCTCAAACAGCTCGTTCGAGCGGGCTTGCAGATCGCCCCGTGTCGATGCCGCGTCTTCCTTGGCGGCGGAGACATGCCGACGA
>CAJBHN010000291.1 GCA_903952805.1 uncultured Myxococcales bacterium
CCCCACAAACTCGCCGCCGCCACCCGCTATCGAGCGGTCCTTGACGAGACAGCCCGGCGTGTGGGCGCCGTCAACACGGTCGTGTACGACGATGCCGGTCGCGCCACCTTGGCCACCAACACCGACGTGGCGGGGCTGCTTGAGGCCTGGCGTCGCGCCGCCATTGCGGTCGAAGGCCAGACGGTGGGCATCATTGGCGCCGGAGGCGCTGCCCGCGCCGTCGTGGTTGCTGCCCGCGACGCCGGAGCCGCCGGCGTCGTGGTGCACGCTCGAAGCCGCGATCGGGCCGTTGACCTTGTTCGCGTCGCCGCGGCGGTGGGCCTCGACGGCACTATTGCGGAACCCGGTTCGGTGCCGGCGTCCTTGGTGATCGTAGCCGTCAGCGACCTCGATGACGTCGATGGTTGGTTGAGCAGGGCCCTCGGCGCCGTGGGCGTTGTGCATGACCTGCGCTATGGGATTCGGGCGCACGCGACCCGCAACGCCTCTTTGCGACGCGGCCTGCATTTCATCGACGGGACGAGCATGTTGTTGGGGCAGGCCGTGGCGTCAGCGGTTCATTTTGCCAATGGTCCGCTGCGTGACGGCGCGCGGAACGCCGCCGGCAGCGCCCTCGCAGCCTCATTGCGGTAGGGATGTGTCCGGAGATGTGCGCGTGGAGCCCACATAAGATGGAGCCCCGCTCGTCTCATGCCCGCCAAAGTCGCAAATGGCGACGGAGTCCGGTTAGGTTGTCCACGTTGGGTCGGTTTGATTGAGTTCCCAGGAGGAACCATGCCTGCGCGCCTCGGTGAGCTGCTTGTTCGTGAAAATCTCATATCGCTGCAGCAGCTGCAGAAGGCCCAGGAAGCCCAAAAGGTCGACGGCGGCAAGCTTGGCTATCAGCTCACCAAGCTTGGCTACATCGAAGAGAGTCAGCTGACCGAGTTTCTGTCGCGGCAGTATGGCGTCCCCGCCATCAATCTTGCCGAGTTCGAGATCGACGCTGACGTCATCAAACTGATTCCCAAGGAGGTTGCCGAGAAGCACCAGGTCGTCCCGGTGAATCGCGCTGGCGGCTCCTTGATCGTCGCCATGAGCGACCCGTCAAACATCTTCGCCATCGACGACATCAAGTTCTTGACGGGCTACAACATTGAAGTCGTCGTCAGCGCCGAAGCATCGATTCAAGGCGCGATCCAAAAATATTACCACAACGCTGGCGGTGGCGGCGACGCCTTCGCCAACATGGGCAACCTCGAAGACATCATGGAGGGCTTCGAGGAGGACGTCGACGTCGCCGAGCGCGAAGAGCAGTCCAACGTCGTCGACCTCGAGAAGGCTGCCGAAGACGCCCCCGTCGTCAAGCTTGTGAACTTGATCCTCGTCGACGCCATCAAGAAGGGCGCCTCCGACATCCACATCGAGCCCTACGAGAAGGAGATGCGGGTTCGGTACCGCATCGACGGCATCCTTCACGAAGTCATGCGCCCTCCGCTCAAACTGAAGAACGCGATCAGCTCGCGTCTGAAAATCATGAGCGATCTCGACATCGCTGAGCGACGCCTTCCCCAGGACGGGCGCATCAAGCTGCGCATCGGTGGCGGCAAGGAGATGGACTATCGCGTCAGCGTGTGTCCCATGCTCTTCGGCGAAAAAATCGTCATGCGTCTGCTCGACAAGGCCAACCTCCAGTTGGACATGACGAAGCTTGGCTTGTCCGCCGAGGAGATTGGCGTGTGGACGGAGGGCATCGAGAAGCCCTTCGGCATGTGCATCGTCACCGGTCCAACAGGCTCGGGAAAAACGACCACGTTGTATTCGTCGTTGTCGTCGCTCAATCAGCCCGACGTCAATATTTGCACAGCCGAAGACCCCGTCGAATTCATCTTCGCCGGCATCTATCAGGTGCAGATGCATGAGGACATCGGGCTGAACTTTGCGGCTGCGCTGCGATCGTTCCTCAGACAAGACCCCGACACCATCATGGTTGGTGAGGTCCGCGACTTTGAAACGGCCGAAATCGCCGTCAAAGCTGCACTGACGGGTCACATGGTGCTGACGACGCTGCACACCAACGACGCGCCAGCGACCATCACCCGGCTGCTCAACATGGGCATCGAGCCCTTTCTGGTGACGGCGGCCGTCAACGTCATCATCGCCCAGCGACTTGGCCGACGAATCTGCAAAGGCTGCAAGGCGCCCGCAGATATCCCCAAGGATGCGCTGGTGGCGGCCCAGGTGCCCAAGGACATGATCGGCAAATTCCAGCCGATGGTGGGCAAGGGCTGCGATATTTGCAGCGGAACAGGCTGCAAGGGGCGCATCGCTTTCTACGAAGTGCTCAAGATGAGCGATCCCCTGCGAGAGTTGATTCTCAACGGTGCATCGACAGGCGAAATCAAGGCTGAGGCCATCAAACTCGGTTTCAAGACCCTGCGTATGTCGGCAGTGGCGCATTTCATGGCTGGAACTGTTCCCATCGATGAGGTCACCGGCAGTACCGCTGTCGACGAACTCTGAGCAGACCTTGACCGGCCCCCAACCCTCGGTTGGGGGTCTGGTCGAGGCCGCATCGATCTTTCGAGCACCACCC
>CAJBHN010000292.1 GCA_903952805.1 uncultured Myxococcales bacterium
CAGAGTCCGTTCGCTTGCATACTTCTTGTCACCAATTACAACTGAGTCTGCCTCTGCCTTTTTAATTAAAGTTGTTGGGTGATCTGTCGCTGTGGTCGTCGCTGTCGACGCTGTCGGTCCCCACCACCATCATCGTGGGCAGCCGCGACGATGACTACGTTGCCCATGGCGAGCGCCTGCGGTCGCTGCTGCCGCGGGCGCGGCTCACCGTCGTGCATGGGGCCGGTCACGCGCTCCTGCTGGAAGCGCCGATCGCCGTCGCCGACGCCGTCGCCAATGCCGTTGCCAACGCCATGGCCAACGCCCTCACTGAAGGTGCCGCTGACGCCAGCATCGACGACCGAGAACCTGCAGCAACCACACGAGTCACACCATGAGCGCGCCGTCGTTGGGTCAGATCCTGTTTGAGGCCGCGCGCCCCCGCACGCTGCCGGCCGGGCTGGCCCCCGTCGTCACCGGCACTGCCTTGGCCATGATCGACGGTGCTTTTCAACTGCTCGCCTGTCTGTGCGCTGTGTTTGGTGCCCTCGCGATTCAGGTCGGGACCAACTACGCCAACGACTACTTCGACAACGAGAAAGGCGCCGACACCGTGGACCGCGTCGGCCCCCGCCGCGCCACCCAGGCCGGCCTTGTCACACCCGCCACCATGCGTCGGGCCTTCGTGGCCGCCTTCGCCGTCGCCGTCGTCTTTGGCTGCTACCTGGTCGCTCGCGGCGGGTGGCCCGTCATCGCCATTGGCGTCAGTGCCGTCGTGTGCGGCGTGCTCTACACCGGCGGCCCCCGGCCCCTGGGCTATCTGGGGCTGGGCGACGTGTTCGTGCTGGTCTTCTTTGGGCCCGTCGCCGTGGCGGGCACGCACTATGTGCAGACGCTGACCTTCTCACCGTTGGCGGCGGTGGCGGGCCTGGCGCCGGGGCTGCTGTCGACGGGCATCCTCACGGTCAACAATCTGCGCGATCGCCACACCGACGTCGGCGCCAATAAACGCACCCTCGCGGTCCGCTTCGGCGCCACCTTCGCCCGGGTCGAATACACCGTTGTCGTCGTCGCTGGCCTGGCCACCGCCCTCGTGACCGGCTTGCTGGTCAATCGAGGGGCGCTGCTGGTGCTGCTGTGTGTGCCGATGGCCTTTGGTCTGGTGCGCCGGGTGTGGATCACCGATGGCCCTTCGTTGAACCCGATGCTGGGCGCCACCGGCAAGCTGCTGTTGCTGATGACCGCCACCAGCACCGTGGGCCTGCTGCAGGGCTTGGTGCACTGATGTCGTCGTCGTCGTCGTCGTCGTCGTCGTCGTCGTCGACCACGAAGCCGTGGACGTTGTGGGCCGCCCCGTGGTCGCGCCCCCTGGCGGCTGGTCTGACCGTGGGCGCGGTTCGCCAAACGACCCGCGCGGGACTGCTCATCGCCGTCGAGCACGATGGCCGCTGCGGCATCGCCGACGCCGCTCCCTTGCCCGGTTTGTCCCACGAGACCATCGACGACGTTATCGCCGGCCTGCGCCACTGCGCGGAGTTGTCGTGGTCGACGCTGCAGGACCCGCACGACCTCGAGCTGCAGCTGCCACATCTGCCATCGCTGGCCTGGGCCTTGTGCGCCGCCAGCCGCGAGGCTGGCGAGAGCAGCAGCCGCCCGGCGGTGCGCAGCGCAGTGTTGGTCGACGACGCCGCAGCCTTCGCCACCGCCGACACCCTGCCGGCCGGTGCTGTCGTCAAGCTCAAGGTTGGCCGCGAGCCCCTCGCCCACGACGTCGCCCGCATTGGCCGCTGGCGTCAACAGCATCCGACCGCCCGGCTGCGCCTCGATGGCAACCGTCGCTTGTCGCCGGCGGCAGCGGTGGTCCTCGCTGAGGTCGCCGGGCCCGCGCTGGCCTTTTTCGAGGAGCCCACCGCACTGGAGCACCAGGCCGGCTTGCCTGCCTGGTTGCCGCTCGGCCTTGATGAGACGCTCGACGACGACGACGCTCGCGAGGTCGCCATGGCAGGTGAACATCGTGCGGTGGCCTGGGTCCTGAAGCCGACCGTGCTTGGCCCCTGGCGCACCGCCGCCCTCATCAGCCGGGCCCGCGCCCTCGGCGTCGAGACCATCGTCAGCAGCGCCTTCGACAGCAGCGTCGGTCGCCGCAGCCTGGTGCGGCTGGCGGCGGCGGCGGCGCCGACGGTGGTGCACGGTCTGGGCACCTGGCGATCCATGCAGCAGGACCTGGTGATGCGCGACGGCGCCATCGTCGTCGAGGTCGATGGCCACGCCGCCGTCGGCGCCCCGATGCAGCGTGCCGATGTGGTCGGCGTATCGTTTGAGCGCGTGCCATGAGCGGCGCGCTGTGGGCGGGCATCGTCGACGTCAACGCGCCCGCGCTGGTGACGGTGGGTGTCACCCATACGTGGCGTGACGTGATCACACATGCCCAGACACCACCCCACATCGACCGACATCCCCACGCCCGCCACGACCGGGTCGGCGTTGTCGGCGCGACCAGCGTCGAGTTGGCCATGGCGCTGACCGCCATGGTGCACCACGGGTTGACGCCGGTACTGGGCCATCCCCGCTGGCCGCTGGCGCTGCGCACGGCCGCCTTTGCCCGCGCCGGCGTCGGTGGGCCCAGGCCGGCCTCCTGGCGCCCGTGGATCGACGATGCCGACAGCGGCACTGTGGTGTTCACCTCAGGCTCGACCGGCGTCCCCAAGGCCGTCCTGCACAGCGTGGCGGCCCATCGAGAAAACGCTGCCGGCGCCCACGCCGTCATGCCCTTTGGCCCCGGTGACCGCTGGCTGGTGTCGTTGCCCCTGTGTCATGTGGGAGGCCTCGCGCTGGTGTTTCGCGCGCTGCACGCCGGTGGTGCGCTGGCCTTCCCCGAGCCCGGACAGCCCCTGACCGACGCCCTCGTTGCGTTGAGACCCAGCCACATCTCCGTCGTCGCCGCCCAGCTGCGCCAGATTCTCGCCGACCCGGCCGCCACCGCCGTCGCGCGCGCGGCTCGCGTCGTCCTGGTGGGCGGGGGCCCCACTCCCGCCGCGCTGTTCGCCATCGCCGTCGCCGCAGGCGTGCCCGTCCGCCAGACGTGGGGGCTGACCGAGATGGGTTCGCAGGTCTGCACCAGCGACGCGCTGCGCACAGCGACTTGTGGCGTCGCCCTGCCAGGCCGTCACGTCCGCATCGCCGACGACGGCGAACTGCTGGTCGGCGGCGCTCCCCGGTGCATCGGCTTCGTCGATGGCTGGGACCTGCAGCGCCCCTTCAACGACGCCGGCGACTACGCCACCCGCGACCTCGGCGTCATGACCGCAGCCGGCCTCGTCATCACCGGCCGCAAAGACAACCAGTTCATCTCGGGCGGCGAAAACATCCAGCCGGAGGCCATTGAAGCCGCCTTGTCCGACGAGCGCGTCAGCGTGATGGTGGTGCCGGTGGCCGACGAGAAATTCGGGCAGCGGCCGTGCGCTTTCTTCGACGCCGCCATCGACGAAGACGCCGACGTCGTGGTTGAGCTG
>CAJBHN010000293.1 GCA_903952805.1 uncultured Myxococcales bacterium
AGGCCGCTGTTGCCGAGCACGACACCCTCATCAGCGAGCTGCACGTTGCCCTTCAGGCCGCCGGCATCGACCTGCGCTCATTGCGCGACATCGACGACGGCGGGATGAATCGCCCCTCTGCCCGCGTCGCGGTTTCCCCGGAGCACGAAGAGACCAGCACGGTGGCCAGTCGGCTGCGTGCTTCGTTGGAGCAGCGCTTCGCTGCCGCCGAAGAGCGCGCCCAGCAGGCAGCGTCCATGGTTGACGCCCTCACAGGCCGCCTCGCTGACGTCGAGGCGTCACGTGACGCCACGTTCGCCAGACTCGCCGAGGTCATGGCCGCCGCCGCGGCCGATGCCGACCATGCCGCTGACATCGATGCCACGGCGGCAGCCCTCGCCGAGAGCACCGCCGCCTGTGAGGCACTCGACGCGAGACTCAGAGACAGCGAGCTTCGCCAGGCCAAGCGAACAACCGAGGCCGTCACACTGGCCGACGCGGTCACGACGTTGGTCGAAGAACGCAGCGACCTGCGACGCCACCTGGAGGATGCTTCGCACCACCGCGAGGCCGCCATGGCCCGCGCCGCCGTCGCCGAGAGCCGACTGCATGGTCAACTGACCGAAGTGCACACGCTCGAACTGGAGGTCACGTCGTTGCGCGAGGAGCTGCGCTCAGCAGCCGCCGGCCACGACGACGCCTTGGGTCGAAGCATCGAATCTCAGGCCCAGGAACGTCGACAGCATGAGGAGCGCCGGCGCCTGGACCAACGCCAGCTTGAGGAAGGTCGACGGCAATTGAGCGAGGCCCGCGACGAGCAGCAAGAGTTGGTGAGCCAGCGAATGGTCCTCCAGCAGGCTTTGGCAGCGCGGGAGGAGGCGTTAACGGCCGTCGACCATGAGATGGCGACTGTCCGTACCGAATTCGAGAGGGTCACATCGCTGACGATGGCGCTGCAGCGACGCGAAGCGGACCTGATGAGCGCCGCCGAGGCATTGTCTCTCGAGGTGCAGCGCCTTCACGGCGTCGCCGACGAGAGCGCCCAACGCACCCTCACCATGCGCCGCGAGCGTGATGCCCTGGCCGATCAGCTCGCCGCGGCACTGGCCATGCAGGCCGCAGCAGAGCAGGAGACCGAGCGTTTCCTGGAGCTCGTCGAAGAAACCGAAGCGGGGGCCGCGAGAGAAAGGGCAAGTTGGCGTGCGGCTCATCACGCCGAAGTCACGGCGCTGCGTGACGAGCTGGTGGCGGCCAGCGCCCGCGCAGCCGACGCTGAGCAGGTTCTCACTCGCAATCTGGAGGCCTCGCGACAAGCTGCCGACGACGCTGAAGTCAGCCGCGCCGCCTTGGAGCGTGACCACACAGCCACCCGCGATGAGCTGGCGGAGCTGACGACGGCGCTGCTGGACCTGGAAGTTGAGGTCGTCGCCGAGCGCGCTGCCGTGCGGGGGCAAATCGACGTGGGCAACGCTGCGTTGGACGCCGCCCGCCGACACGTGACGGAGCTGAGCGCGGCGCTGACCGCGATGACTGCGGACCTCGCACAGCGCGATGCCGAGCTGGCTTCGAGCCGGGAGCAGTCAAACGCGACCACAGCCCGACTGGGCGTCGTGCATGCCGAGTTGCTCCAGCTGCAACAGGAGCTTGTCGACAGCAGGGGCCAGCACGCTGAACTGGCGGCGACCCTGATGACCGAGCGCAACGCTGCTGTCGCCGATCAGACAGCAAACGAGGCAGCATCACAGCGTCACGCATATGAATTGGCGATTCTTTCCCAACAGCTTGCCGCCGAGACAGCGACGAACATCCAAGCAGTCGCAGCCAGCGGTGCCGAATGCGCTTCGCTGCGGCATGCGGTCGAAACACTGCAGCACTCTCTGGCCGATGCCGAATCCCAGTCAGAGCAACGGCGCTCCCTCATCGACACGCTGACGCTGACGCTGACGGCGGAGGAGGCCGCCCTGACCTCGGCCCGAGCGGACCTGCAGGGCGCCACCGACCTCATCGCTCGGCTGGGTGGCGAGAGAGATGCACTGCGAGAGACGTGCGACCGACTCACCAACACCCTGACGGGCGTCACGGCTGAAGTCACGACCACGACGGCAACGCTGGCCGAACTGCGTCTCCAGCATGATGCCGACAACGCGGCCCGTGCCCTGGCCGTGCGGGCGCTGGAGGCCCGCTTGGAGGCAGCCAGTGACGAGCACCAGCTCCAGCGCGATCATGCTGCCGCCCTCGACGAACGCCTGGCTGGCGCCGACGCCGATCGACATCAGCTTGAGACGAACCTCGAGGCCCTGAAGACGGCGCACCAGGAGCTGACGGCGCTGTTGAGCGAATCCGGCCGTGAGGTCGAGACTCTGCAGGCGACCCTGGCCACCATCGATGCTGATCGCGTCCGCCTCGCGTCGACGCTGGCGTCACTATCGTCGGCCCACGACGAGCTGACAGCAGTCAACGTCGCCAGCGAAGCCGCTCGCGTCGAGCTGACCACGGACCTCCTGGCCAGCAGAGAGCGGCTCGACGACGCCAACGC
>CAJBHN010000294.1 GCA_903952805.1 uncultured Myxococcales bacterium
CGCTGTCGGTGTCGACGTTGGCCACGCGGGGATCGGTCTCATTGCCGTCGACACGACCGTTGCGGTTGACGTCTTCGCCAGCCACGCAGACGGCCGCCACGGTCGCTGGACCATCGCAAAGCCGATCAGCGTCCATGTCGGGGTTGGTGGGATCGGTCTCCTGCCCAGCAGGGTTTGCCCGACCAAGTGCGCCATTTCGGTCACGGTCCTCGAGGCCGTCGTTGATGCCGTCTTCGTCCGTGTCGCGAACGATGGGGTTGGTGCCCGCGCTGGGGTCCTGATCAAGCGGCGCCGTCGCGCAGTCGAGGCGGGTGGTCTTTTGGAGCTCGACGCCGTCAGCGATGAGGTCGCCGTCGGTGTCGACCAGCAGCGGGTTGGTACCACGTTGCCGTTCCTCGCCGTCAGAGACCGCATCGCAATCGCTGTCGGCCTTGCGGGGGTCGGTCTCGCCCGTGTCGACCCGACCGTTGGTGTTGATGTCTTCGCCCACCACGCAGGTGGCCCCCGTGGGACGCAATGGCCCATCGCACAGGCCGTCGGCGTCGGTGTCGACGTTGTTGTCATTGGGGTCGTTGGCAGCCCGCAGCCCATCTCGGTCTCGATCGAAATCGCCGACCCGTGGATCGGTCTCGCCCACGTCAAGGACACCGTTGGCGTTGCGGTCTTCGCCACCCAGACAGGCGCCGACGCTGAAGGGACCGTCGCACAAGGCGTCGCCGTCGCTGTCGGGGTTGCCCGGAAACGTCTCCCTGGGCAGCGCGCCTGCGGCGCTGATGGCGCCGTCGCGGTTTTTGTCCTCAACGCCGTCGGGGATGCCGTCGCCATCGCTGTCTCCCAGCAGAGGGTTGGAGTTGGTTTCGACCGCGACGTCAGCGTCCAACACGACGGAGACACAGGCGCTTGGACCGGTGGCGCGGACGACACGGCCCAATTCAACACCATCTCGGAGCCCATCGGCGTCGGTGTCGGCCCGCACCGGATTGAGTCCAGCGAGGCTTTCCTCGCCGTCAGCCAGGGCATCGCAGTCGCTGTCGACGTCGCGGGGATTGGTCTCTCCGCCGTCGACGCGGCCGTTGCCGTTGACGTCCTCACCAGCACCACAGCCCGCGAAGGCGCCGGCGGCGGGGACATCGCGGCCACCGTCGCACAGGCCGTCGCCGTCAGTGTCGGCTTTTTCGGGGTCGGTGCCAAACTCGGTCTCACGGATATCGGCAAGGCCGTCGCCGTCGCTGTCGGTATCGGGGATGCGGGGGTCGGTCTCGGTCCCAGCAGTGAAGTTGTCGCCGTTGAGGTCTTCGCCAGCGGAACACGCGCTCGCCACCGAACTTGGCCCATCGCACAAGCCGTCGTCGTCGGTGTCGGCAGTGGTGGGGTCGGTCTCTTGTTGCCTGCCAGGTGACGCAGCGGCAAGGGCGCCGTCACCATTGATATCCTCGACCCCGTCGTTGATGCCGTCGGCATCGCTGTCACGGTTGGTGGGGCTGGTTTTGCTGACCGGGTCGCTGTCGCCACGAAATGAGCCCACGCACTGGGCGTCGGCGAAGGCTGACTTGCCCTGCTCGAAGCCATCGCCGAGGCCATCGCCGTCGCTGTCGAAGTCGAGGGGATCTGAGGCGGCGATGCGTTCTTCGTCGTCACGCAGGCCATCGCAGTCGGGGTCGGCGTGGGTGGGGTCGCTCTCGCCCGGGTCGAGGATGCCGTTGCGGTTGGGGTCTTCCTGGGTGTCGGTCAGGCCATCGCCATCGCTGTCGGCAGCGTTGGGGTCGGTGCCGTTTTGGATCTCGATGTCGTCGGGGATGCCATCGCCGTCGCTATCGATGGGTGGGCTGCCGCCACCCGGGTCTCCTCCCGACAACAGTTCCGTACCGTCGTCGATGCCGTCGTTGTCGCTGTCGCGGTCAGTGGGGTCGGTGCCGATCTCCACCTCCAGGCCGTC
>CAJBHN010000295.1 GCA_903952805.1 uncultured Myxococcales bacterium
CGCACCGGCCTCATGAGAAGCCACAAGAGTTTTGCGGCTCCTTCGGCTACACCCCCGACCATGACCCCAGACCGAGACGCACCCGACGCTGCCCCGGCGACGACGACGACACCTGAAGCTGCCTTCCCCAAGGTGCGGCGTCCCAAAACCAGCAACGTCGAAGTCGCCGTGCGCGACGCGGTGTTTCTGCGATCCGATCCCGGCATCGCCAGCATGCCGCCCTTGTCCCCCGACGCCCCCGAGGTCGCGTTTCTGGGCAAGAGCAATGTTGGCAAGTCCTCGCTGCTCAACGCCCTGCTGCTCAAAAAGAGCCTGGTCAAAACATCGAAGACGCCGGGCCACACCCAACTGCTGAACCAGTTCGGCGTGACGCTGCAGCTGCGCCGCACCCTCAAACACCTGACGCTGGTTGATCTTCCCGGCTACGGCTTCGCCAAGATGCCCAAGGCCCAGCAGGTCAAGACCTCGCAGATGCTGGTGGCCTATCTGAGCCAGCGCGCGGGGCTGAGCGCCCTGGTGCACCTCTTTGACCTGCGCCACGCGCCGACGCCGCAAGACATCGAGACCTGGCGGCAGATGAGCGTGCTGACCCCCACGCGCATCGTCGTGGGCACCAAGGCCGACCGGGTCCCCAAGAGCAAACACCGCGAGCACGCCAAGGCCATCGCCAAGGCCCTCGGCGTCAGCGCTGACGACGTCGTGGTGGTCTCAGCCATCAGCCGCGATGGGCGCTCGGCGCTGTGGAGCCGGATCCTGGCGGCCTCCAAGCTGACCATTGACGAAGCCGACGCCGACGCTGAAGCCGACGCCGCCCAAGACGCCCAGGACGCCAAAGACGCCGCCGCCCGCACACCGGGCCGCCTCGACGCCGATGCCTGAGTGTCGTCGCCTGACCGTCGATGACCTCACGGCGCTGGTCGATCTCGAGCAACGGGCCCAACCCCTCGGCTGGACCGAAAACGCCCTGCTGTTGGAGCTGGTCCACGACGACGCCGTTGTGTTGGGGCGCCACGAGAACGGCGCCCTGGTGGCCTACTGCGTCGCCCGCAGCATCCTCGACGAACGCTGGATTCTGAACATCGCGACCGACCCCGGGCATCGACGCCGCGGCCACGCCGATGCGTTGCTCACAGCAGCGGCGCAGCTCGACCTGTCGACGTCGTCAGCGCCGGCGACGTCGATGTGGCTGGAGGTGCGGGCCTCGAATCTGCCCGCCCAGGTCCTGTATCAACGCCATGGCTTCGTCGTCGTCGGCCGCCGCCCGGGGTACTACCCACCCCTGCCCGGGGGCGACGCCCAGCGCGAGACGGCCCTCGTCATGCGGCGGGCGCTGACGGACTGACCTCACCAATTGGGCAGGATGTTGCCCAGCTTGTCGATGATGCTCAGGTGCAAGTGATGGTGGTGGAAGAAGAACCAGCCGATGTCGCTGGCCTCACTGACGTCAAACGACAAGCCCCTGCCAAACGAGTTGCGTGACGCCGCGAAACCATTCGCGGTGCACGCCTTGCCCGTCAGCGTGCCCTCGTCGCACAAGACGGCAGCCGCCTGCTGCAAGATGGGGCCGACGAGGCCGTCGACGCCGACGGTGAGGTATTGGGGCGAGTCCATGAGCTTGCCGATGAACACCGTGGTGCGCCACACGTCCAGCGACGTCGGCTCGCCGGTACAGTGGTAGGCCTCCTGCCCACCTTCGGTGTGGGGGCAGATTTCCCGCAAGCGGTTGTTGGCGACGCCGAGCTGGTAGTAGGCGATGTCCATGTCGTAGCCGCGCTCATGGCTGCCGGGGGGGTGGCCAGGCTGGCCGTCGCTGGTGCCGGGGATGGAGCCGTTTTGCTCGCTCATGTCGCCCAGGCCCAGCACGCTGGTGCCGAAATCCCAGTTGGCGGCGGTGCAGCGGGTGTGGGCGGCGGCGTATTTGACGAGCATGGCGACGTCGCGGCGGATAAAGCTGCGGTATTGGTTGCTGCTGGTTTCGCCATTGATGGCGTAGTCGTCGTAGCCGTCGCCCTGGCGGGGATCGAAGACAATCAGCTCGCCGCAGAAGGCCTCGATGGCGGCGGTGCTGCCGCCGGCGACGGTGCACTCAAACGAGGGGATGTCGGCGCAGCTCGTCGTCGGCGCTGGCGGCGGGGTGCCGAGGTCGACGGGGCCCGCTTCGCCTTCGCCTTCGCCACCCGCGGTGTTGAGGCAATTGGTCGCGCAGGTCTCGTCGCAAGTCGCGCCCGTCGAGGGTGCACAAGAGCCGTCGGCATCGCAGGTGCCGCCACAGGTGTGGGCGTCGCAATCGGGCCAGCACAAGCCGGGTCCCCCATCGACCAGGGGCCAGCAGCGAGAACCCGCCTGACACTCCGCCGTCGAGCCGTTGCCGCTGCAGGAGGCGCTGGCCGCGGTCTGGAAGCACACGCCGTAGACGCAGACGCCGCTGTTGTCGCCGACGCCCTCGCATTCGCTGTCGCAGCTGCACACGCCACCCATGGCGACGGTGCCGGCGGCCTCGCCTTCTCCCTCAGCGCCCACGTCAACGTCGCCTTCTCCTTCGCCGGTCTGGCCGTCGTTGGCGGCTGGCACGCAGCCCACGAACACGGCGAGCAGGGTCGAGCAGGCGGCAGCAAGGCAGATCGAGCGTAGTGTCATGTCAGACCTCTGCGCACCTTCTCGTACAGGTCGTCGCGGCTGACAACCGGTGGCAAGGCGCTCAGGCGTGATTTTCCTGGGCGCCAAACAGAGCCCGGCGGATGCGCTCGGCGGCCGCCACCTGCACCGTCGACGACGTCGAAGGCGTCCCGCGCAGCACGGCGATGGCGTCTTTGACCTGGACATCATCCAGGCGGGGCAAGGCGGCGTCGACGACGATGGCGTGGGCCTTGGCGTCCATGCCCAACGACCGCTCGGCGGCGGCCAGGCGGGCGTGGACCAGAGCCAGCAGGCCTGGATCGCCGACCTCGCGGCCAATGGTGCCCGCCCGCGACCACAGCAAGACGGCGTCGGCGACGACGTGGTCGGCGGCGCCTTCGACGGCGGCGATGTCACCCTGCAGGGCCACCGCCAGCGCTTCCTGGCGGCGGTTGTTGAGCTCACGATGGATGATCACCGAGCGCTTGATGAGGTCCCTGGCATCGTCGATATGGCCCTGGGCCAGGCGAACGCGACCGAGCTGCAGCAGGTGAATTCCCTCGTAGCGACGGTCCCCCGTGCGTTGGTGGATGCCGATGGCGGTCTCGTAGTGCGCGGCGGCGACGTCGAGGTGGCCGCTGTCTTCTTCGAGCAGACCGTAAAAGCCGACGCAGCGACCTTCGAGGCGGACGTCGCCCACGTCGCGGACGATCGCGATGGCCTCGTCGTAGGCGCTGCGGGCGGCGGCGAGGTCGCCGACCGCGATGGCGTGGGTGCCAAGGTTGGCGAGGGCCCGGCCCTCCAAGAGACGGTCGCGGGCGCGCCGCGCCTGCAGCAAGGCCTGCGTCAAGTCGTCCTTGGAGGACGCCAGTTGGCCGCGCACCCGACGGACCCTGGCCCGCAGTTCAAGGACCCGGGCCACCAGACCGGGCGCGACCCCGGCGGGCTCGGCGCGATCAACGGTGCGATCCAGCAGCCGGGCGAAGAGGTCCTGGGGCCCCCGCGTCGTCATCCCCGGCTCGAGTGCCACCAGGGCCAACAGGGCGTGCGTCAAGCTGGTCAGGCTCGCGGGTTCGTCGGCCAGGGCTCGGCGCACGACGGCCAGCAGGTTGTCTTGCTCGGCCTCCAACTCGCGACGGGCCAGCAACCCGCCGTGGCCGTCGACATTTTCCCGCAGGCCGCCGCAGCGCCCCAGCACCCAGGCTGCATGGCGACGGACCAGCGCCTCGCGGGACGTGAAGAGTTCGAGCCGTGGCAGCTCGGGACCGCCGCCGTCGCCAGCGCGCCCCCCGGGCAGGAGTTCCAGCGTGGCCGCGCGCACCGGCTCACTCTGGCGACGTTGGGGCTTCACCTGCACGATCAACTCCCGCACGGCGGTGGGATGGATGTAGCGGGCGGGGGCCTCGTCAGCGACGATCATCGACTTCAATAACGCTTTTTCGACGAGGGATTCGATGGCGGCCGCCACCGAAGGCGCGCCGGGGATCTCACTCAAGTCGATGACGTCACGGGCGGCGTCGAGGGTGAAACCGCCATGGAAAATCACGGCCTGGGCGAGGGTGGCGCGCTCCCAGGGCTGCAACAAATCAAGGGACCAGGCGACGACGCCAGCGAGGGCCGAACGACGACCGCTGGCCCCCAACCCGGGGGCGTGACGAGGCAGGCGCTCCAACAGCTCACCGGGGCTCAGGACGCGACACCGGGCCGCTGCCAGCTCGATGGCCTGGGGCACGCCCTCGAGGTGATTGGCGATGGCATCGATGGCGACCAGCTCGGCGCGGTCGGCGGTGCGGGCGTGGCTGCCGCGGGCTTCGTTGGCCCTCTCGACGAAGAGCTGGCCGGCTTCGCTGACGTCGTCGGGACGGCGCTCGCGTTTGAGAGACAGGGGCGGCACCGTAAACGTCTGGACCGCCTCGTTGGGCAGCACGGCGTCACGGCGGGTGACGAGGATATGGGCACCGGGGGCCTGCGCGACAAAGGCCTGCAAGGCCTCAATGGCGTCGACCACACCGTCGACGCCGTCCACGATGACGAGAGCCGGGCCCCGCTCGCACAGGACGGCAGCGATGCGTGACCTCTCGACGTCAACCGAGGCCGAGGCATCAGGCAACAAGCCGAGCATCAAGCCGAGCAGGCGGACGAGGCCTGCGCCGTCTTCGGCCCCCAGACACTCCACCAGCCACACGCCGCCCTCGTGGCCAAAGCGGGGCAGTTCGCGGGCGCCGGCCCGCAGCGCCAGGCGCGTCTTGCCGATGCCAGCTGGCCCCACGAGGACGACCAGCGGAGGCATGCCGTCGGCCAGGGCCTTGCCAAGGGCCAGCAGAGCGCGTTCGCGGCCCACAAAGGCACCCCGCTCCACGGGGAGATTGGTGAGAGGCGCACTCCGACGTACCATGGCGACACTGTAGCAGGGTGTGGGACAACGGTTGAGGCTTCTTCACCGTGCGCCCAACAAATCCCGCCAGCGCCGCCCCAAACGCCGGTCGTGGCCGGGACGATGGCCGTCTCCGCCAGGCTGCTACGCTGGTCGGGTGATTCGGGTGCGCGACGGCGAGGACGAGGCCATCTTGTCCATGGGTGAGTTCGAGCGCCGCGCCCGGCGGGGCGAGGTGTCGCCGCATGCCCTGGTCTCGATTCCGCCCCTGACCGGCGACGGCTTCGTGGAAGCCCGCTCCGTGCCCATGTTCGCCGCCGTCTACGACCCGCGGCGCGTGCTGTTTCAGCGCCACTTCCATCTTGGCCGCCTGCCCATCGTCACCGGCGCGGTGGCCCTCGTCTGTCTGGCCATGTGGTTGGTGGCGCGTGACCTTGGTGATGGTGCCGTGACGCGCGACGTGCTGTTGGCGTTGGGAGCCAAGTCACGCTCCCGCATCGTCGACGAGGGCGAAACGTGGCGCCTGCTGATGGCCTCCTTGCTGCACAAAGACGGCGTGCATCTGGGCTTCAATCTCTTCGTGCTGCTCGCCGTGGGCGCCGTGCTGGAAGGCGTGTATCGCCGTGGTGACTATGTCCTGCTCCTGCTGTGCAGCGGCCTGTGCTGCATGACGGCGTCGACGTTGATGAGCCCGCCGGCCACCGTCGGAGCCTCGGGGCTGGTATTTGGCTGCCTGGGCTGCGCCACGGTGTTTGGCCTGCGTTTCGCCGACGTGCTGCCC
>CAJBHN010000296.1 GCA_903952805.1 uncultured Myxococcales bacterium
CCCCGAAGGGCTGCCGTGAAATGGGCGGACAGGAATGACGAATCAGCGCTTGGATTTGGTCTTTTTCTTCTTCTTCGGCTTTTCGTCGTCGTCGT
This sequence comes from uncultured Myxococcales bacterium, assembly GCA_903952805.1. Classification (GTDB taxonomy): domain Bacteria; phylum Myxococcota; class UBA727; order UBA727; family VGSZ01; genus VGSZ01. The sequence continues at coordinate 96 of CAJBHN010000296.1, forward strand.
CGTCGCTGTCGTCGTCGTCGTCGTCGTCGTCGCTGTCGTCGCTGTCGTCGCTGTCGTCGTCGTCGCCGTCGTCGGCAGCCAGGTCGTACCGCGCAGCAAGGCCCAGGTGTGCCGTTTGCGCGGGGCCATCAGCCACCACCAGCCGACGGCGGCACGGTGCCGTGGCGTTGGTTCATCCTGGCGACGGACCAGGGCCTGCACGAGAGCCACCGTCGACGAGCCGTGTCGCGGCAGGTCCAGCAGCGTGCGGCGGCGCTCGTCGTCGGTGATCAAGGTGTTGGCCATCAGGCGCCAGACGGTCCGTTCGGCTCGCAAGCGCAGGGCGGCCACCGGGACCACCTGGGGATCGAAGTGATCCAGGCTGGCGGCGAGGGCATCGCCGGCCTCGTGGTCGTTGTCGCTGTCGGCCATCACGGCTGCCGCCATCACGCCGCCGGCGGAGACAAGGTCGAGGCCCTGCAGCCGCTGTCGGGCGCTGGCGACGTCGGCGGGGCGCGACACCATCCGCCGACAGCGGGCCAGCAACCCCGGGCCGCCGGCAGGCTGGTCGACACCGTGGTCGGGGGCGCTCTGGCTGGCCGCCAGGACGGCGGCGAGGGCCGCGCCGCCTGTCGGGTCCTCACTCCAGGTCCAGTCCGCCAGGCGGGTCACCGACGCCGCCAGACGGCTCAAGCCAAGCGGGATCAGGACCATGCGGGTGATGGGCCAGGGGAAGAGCAGCAGGGTCGTGACGGCGAGGGCCGCGCAGGCCACGGGGTGAAAGCCTTCCATGCGCAGCCACAGCATCGTCGCCAGCCACGTCGGGCCAGCGAGCAGCCAGACGACACCCCAGCTGCCGCTGCGACCGCTCCAGGTGCGGCGAGCGGGGTCTGGCGGCGTGCCATACAGGCGGCGAGCGACGGCCATGATCAACACGAGCAGCGACACGAACTTCAGCATGGTCGCCACCACAGCATCGGGCCGACATCTCGCAGGACCGGCCGGCCGCCATGGCCAGCGGCGGCGGGGGCGTGGTCGGCGGCGTCGACGAGGCAGGGGGTGGTGGCGAAGGCTTCGGCGGCCAGGCGTCGGCGGGGATCTGACAGGGCTTGCATGGCCCGACGGACGTCGTCAGCGCTGCGGTTTCGGGGCCCCAGCGGTGACGGATGGGACGCGGCCGCCGGCAGCCCCAACTCGAGCTTGGCCAGCAGCTTCTTGCCCTGGCGCTCGATCTCCATGGCGGTCGCCGTCGGCGCCAGCTCCAACACAAAGAAAGGGTTGTCCGCCAGGGGATCCATCGGCCGACCCTACCGTGTTGCGCTGCGCTCGTCCGGTGCCGCCGCCTGGTGCGAGGATGACCCACATATCGCACCGCCACCTCCATGCCTGGTGGCTGATGGAGGGCTCGGTGGACGTCGGCGGTGTGGCTGTCGGTGTGGCTGTCGCTGTCGGTCCGTTTGGCTGACGGTTTGGCTGGACCCATGCCGTCACATGAGCCGAAGTCAGCAAACGCGTGGCGGATCACCAGCGAGCGAAGATGACCCGCCGCCTGAACTCGGTGGATGTTCTGTCGAGCAACGTTCGGTCGCCCGCGCCTGGATCCTGCATGGCGCCGACAGCGCAGTCAGAAGGCTTCGCCGTCGACGCTGAGGCGGCCGTCTTCTTCGATGACGAGCTCGATGGTGCCGACCCCGACGTGGCTGCCGGCGGGCCAATCGGTGGCGCCGTCGCAGCGGGCGCCGTCGCTGACGATGCCACGGCCGGTGGAAAACACCGCGGGACCGGCGTCGCGCAAGCGGTCAACGACGCCCCGTTCGGGGTGGCAAAACGGGTTGTCGGTGCCAGCGGACACGATGACGGCGGCGGGCTGCAGCGCCGCCAGAAACGCTGCCGAACTCGACGTGGCCGAGCCGTGGTGGTTCAGACGCAGCACGTCGACCGGGCCGGTGGCGCGCGCGGCAGCGGCTTCGACGTCACTGGTGCCCAGGCCGCCGCCGGTGAGGTCGCCACCAATGAACACCGTCCGACCACCAAAGCGGAGCAGCAGCGCCAGGGAACGTTCGTTTTCGTCGTCGACGTCGATTGCGCCGACCGCGCCGAAGTCACCGTCGCGGCCCACGACCTCGATGGTGGCGCCCCCGAGGTCGAGGGTGTCGCCGACGAGGGGGCGCTCAAAGCGGGCCCGCAGGGCGCGGAACCGGTTGCACAGCTGCGACGTGCACAAGGCGTCGTCGTGGCCGATCCAACGGGTGCGCGGCACGGAGTCGTCGTCGGTGCCGGCGCCGCCGTCGTCGCCCGCCAGCAGCGCTGTCAATCCGGCCAGATGGTCGGCGTCGGTGTGGGTCAGCGCGACATGGTCGACGCCGCCCACGTCGTTGACGGCTTGCGTGACGACGTCGCTGGCGCTCGCGGGGCCCCCGTCGATAAGCAGGCTTTGACCATCGGGGCCGGTGATCAGGGTGGCGTCTCCCTGGCCCACGTCGACAAAGCGCACGCTGACGCGGCCAGCCACGACGGTGAGGCCACCGGCCAGCACCGCGTCGACGCCGTCGCTGGTGACCACGACGTCATACACCCCCGCGGGGGTGGCACCGGGCACGCGGGCCTCCACGGTCGACGACGTCGAAGCCGTCACCTGCAGTTGGATGCTCGTGCTGCCCTGCAGTCTGGCGGTGGCGGTGGTGGACAATCCGGTGCCATAGATCTCGACGGCATCGCCGGGGGCGACAGTGTCCGGGGCGACCGCGACGACGGCCGGCCCACAGCCCATCAGCGCCCACCATGACGTCACCGCGAGCAGCGCCCAACGCAAGCACACCATGAAGCACCATGACACAGCGAGCCACCTGTTTCGCGACCGGCCGGTCACATGGTGGACTCCGTCCTGCTCTGATAACCGATGCGCCGTGCG
>CAJBHN010000297.1 GCA_903952805.1 uncultured Myxococcales bacterium
CGTCGTCTTTGGCGACGGCATCGAACAAGACAGCCTTGAGTTGCCCTTTGGGCAGGTCGTCACGATTCAGGCCGCGCGGGTGCCGCTGATGCTGGTGACGTGAAGCCCACAGCAGGTCGGTACGCGAACCCTCGTTGGCACGAGAGGCGAGGGCCATGAACGACTCACAGCGACGTCGCTGGCTCGTCGACGATGAAGCGGCGCCACCACAAACACAGCACCAGCGCCGTATAGAGCGGGTGGCCGTGGTCGGCCTTGCCCTCCCGATGCGCTCTCAGCATCTCCACGACGACCTTGACGTCGATGGGGCCGTCGTCCTGGAAGGACGGGTGATGCAGCGCCGCCGTCAGCACGTCGCCGAGGCTGCCCTTGAAGGCCGCGCCGACCGGCACCGAAAAGCCCCGCTTCTTGCCGCGCGCGATGCGCGACGACACCTGCTGCTTCACGTGTCGGCGCAGCACCACCTTGGTCTCGCCAGTGGGGCCCAGCAGCACATGCGACGGCAGCGACAGCGCGAAGTCGATGAAGTCTGGATCGAGGAACGGCACCCGCACCTCGAGGCCGTGGCGCATCGAGGCCCGGTCGACCTTCACGAGCATGTCGCCCGGCAGGTAGTGGGTCAGGTCGGCGATGAGCAGGCGCTTCAGCAGGGTCTCGCCCCAGGCGTCGTCGATGGCGGCGGCGTAGCGCTCGATGGGGTGGCCGTCGCAGGGGTGTTTGCGCAACAGGGCCCGGCGGGTGTCGTCGTCGAAGGAGAGGCGAAACGCGGCGAAGTCCCGGCCGGCGCCGCGGTCGGCGGCCGACAAGAAGCGCAAGGCGAAGTCTCGCGCACTGTAGCGGGCGGTGGTGGCCGGCAGCGCGGCGGCCGCCTTGTGGGCCAGCGAGCGCACCGGACCCGGCACGTGGCGCCAGGCGCGGGCCAGGTGGGCGGCGGTGTAGGTCGGGTAGCCCGCGAGGATTTCGTCGGCGCCGTCCCCCGACAGGGCCACGGTGACGTGGTGGCGGGTGAGGGCACAGAGGCGGTCGACGGCGACCATCGAGGCGTCCGCCAGCAGGTCGTCGTTGGTCTCGGCGATGGCCAGGATCGTTGCGGTGAGGTTCAGGTCGACGCGTTCGCTGTGGTGGATGGTGCCCAGCACGCCCGCCGTGTGGGCGGCGTCAGCGCTCTCGTCGAAGCTCGCCTCGGTGAAGCCCATCGAGAAGCTGCGCACCGCACCGCCTTCGCGGCGCATGGCGGCGACGACGCTGGCGGAGTCGAGGCCTCCTGACAGAAACGCCCCCAGCGGCACGTCGCTGACCATCTGGGCCCGCACCGAACGCTGCAAGCGCTCGTCGAGCTCGACGACGGCATCCTTGAGACTGATGTGTCGCTCGCTGGCGACGGGCCGCCAGTAGCGCTGCAGCCGGGGGACGACGCCGCCCACAGCGGATGATGACATCGTCAACGTCATCGTCGTCGCTGGCGGCAACTGGACGATGCCCTCAAACGGCGACAAGGGCGGCGGAATCCAGCCGTGGGCGAGAAAGCAGTCGATGGCCTCGAGGTTGGCGCGGCGGGGCACCCGCGGGTCGGCGATGATCGCCTTCAGCTCACTGCCAAACCACAAGACGCCATCATGGAGCCGATAGAAGAGAGGCTTGATGCCGGTATGGTCGCGGGCAGCAAAGACCGTGTCGCCGTCGACGACGACGAAGGCGAAGATGCCGTTGAGGCGGGGAACACAGGCGGGGCCCCATTGCCGCCAGGCCCCGAGCAGCACTTCGGTGTCTCCCGTCGTCGAAAACACCTGCCCCAGCGTCTCCAACTCCCGGCGCAGCTCGCGAAAATTGTAGATTTCGCCGTTGAAGACCATGGCCCGGCCGTCGGCGACAAAGGGCTGGTCTGACGCCGACGAGGTATCGAGAATCGCCAGCCGGCGGTGTCCCAGGGCGACGTCGTCGGTGCAGTGGACGCCGCGGCCGTCGGGACCGCGGCGGGCCAGACTGTCGACCATGCGGTCAAAGTGCGGACCGTCGGGCAGCCGGCGACGACGATGGAGATCGATCACGCCGACGATGCCGCACATGGTTCAATGCTCCCGATGGTGCGGCGCCGAGGTCACGGAACGGGAACCGCCTCAAAGACCTGGCGCACGACGTCGTCGGATTTGACCTCCTCGGCCTCGGCTTCAAACGTCAGCGGCACACGGTGGCGCAGCACGTCGAGGCCGATGGCTTTGACGTCGTCAGGGGTGACGAAGGCCCGGTGCTGCAAGAATGCGTGGGCGCGAGCGGCCAGGTTGAGGGCGATGGTGGCGCGGGGCGATGCACCCGAGCGAATCAGGGGCTTGAGGGCCGCGAGCTTCTTGCCCAGGGGGCCCTGCACCATGTCTGGCTCGCGCGTCGCGAACACCAGGTCGACGATGTATTTTTTCACCTTCTCGTCGACGTAGAGCTGCCGGACGCACGCCGACGCCGCCTGCAGATCTTCGGGGCCGATGATGCCGGCGGTGACCGCCGACAACGGGTCGGTGGGGCCTTCGGTGATGCGGTCCATGATCAAGCGCTCTTCAGCGCGGGTCGGAAAGCCGACGACGATCTTCAACAAGAAGCGGTCGACCTGGGCCTCGGGCAGGGGGTAGGTGCCCTCTTGCTCGACGGGGTTCTGCGTCGCCATGACGAAGAAGGGGCGGGGCAAGTCGAAGGTCTCGCGACCGATGGTGACCCGGCGCTCCTGCATGGCTTCGAGCAACGCCGACTGCACCTTGGCCGGGGCTCGGTTGATTTCGTCGGCCAGCAAGAGGTTGGTAAAGATGGGCCCACGGCGGGGCATGAACTCACGCCGCTCGGGGTCCCACACCGACGTACCCGTCAAGTCGCCCGGCAGCAGGTCAGGGGTGAATTGCACCCGTTTGTCGTCGAGAGCGAGCACCTTGGCCAGCGTCGTCAGCGTCAACGTCTTGGCGAGGCCGGGCACACCTTCGAGGAGCACATGGCCCCCGGTGAGCAGCCCAATCAACACCCGATCGACCATGAGCTTTTGGCCCACGACGACCTTTTGCACCTCGAAGATGACGCGGTCGGCGAACGCGGAGCGGATCTTCACCTCGGCGGTGAGGGCTTCGATGTCGGCGGCCGCCCGTGGGCCGTCTGGTGGTGGTGGGGCCGAGGGTGACGAGGACGCCGTGGTCGTTGTGGTGTTGTCGCTCATGATGTCACCTCAGCGTGCAGAAACGAGTACGCCGTCGGCGACGACGATTTCCTCGCTGACAGCCGGGGGCAGGGGTCTGGTGGGGTCGACGGGGAGCTTGAGACGGCTCATGACGCCCCCGACGTGGCGCAGCACGCGCGCGGACCGGACGTCGTCGGTGACGATGTGGCGGGCCCGGTCGAGGACCGCGGCCTTGGCGTCGTCGGTGGCGGCGGGGTAGTGGTGCTCGCAGCATTCCCAGGCGGCCAGCTGGACGTCGTCGGCGTGGTCATCGACGTAGGGCAACACGCTGAGCACAACGCTTTCGTCGGCGTTGTCGCGCAGCTGGTTGATGATCTCAGTCTTGCCCTGCGTGGTGCGGTGGTCCTCGGGAGGCCGTGCTTGCAGCGCGACGACGAGGTCGTTGATCCATTCGGTTTTTGACGACGACAGCTTCAACAGCGTCTTGGCGGCGAAGGCGACGTGGTCCGCGCGGGCCAGGAAGGTGCGAACGGCAGTCTTGGCCGGCTCCCCGCGGGTGGAGAGTTCGTCGCACAGCCACCGTTTTTCCTCTTCATCCCAATGGGGGGACTGCACCACCACCGTAAAACGGGTCAAGACGGCGGTGTACGCCTCTGGCGTGCCAAAGGAGAGCAGCTTGTCCATCGCTTCGCGGCGGTATTCAGGCTGGGCGTACGCTTCCTTGACCCGTCCGACGAGTTTCTCGATGGATTTGGTGCTTGGCTTGTCGCCACCGAAGATTGAATCGAGAAATCCCATGGCAGTGCCTCCAGACGGCTGCCCGCTGTAGGCAACGGCGCGACGACAAGCAAGAGACCTCGCCGCCAGTGGGGGGTGGACCTGTTGCCAACACGATCGATGGTGGGGCGACTGCCGCGCATCGGCCGCGCTGCTGCTACGCTGCGCCATCTGGTCATGGAGTTCACCGAATGAGCTGGCCTCCGGCACGACTCGGCAGCTACGAGGTGCTCCGTCAGATTGGCGAGGGCGGCATGGCCACGGCCTTCTTGGGGAGTTCGCCACAGGGGCGCCACGTGGTTCTCAAGGTGCCACTGGACGCCAATGCCGACATGGCGATCAAGCTGCGCGATGAAGCCCAGGCTGGCTTTCGGGTGCGGCATCCCCATGTGGTCGAAACCCTGGACTTCCTGCTGGACAAAGGGCGGCCCGTGCTCGTCATCGAGTACGTCGACGGCTGCGCCCTTCGAGACCTGCGACAAGTTGGAGGGCAACCCAATCCCCTGCCTCCGGCCGCCGTGGCCTGGTTGGGGCGCTCTCTCGCCGAGGGCCTGGCGGCGATCCACGAAGCCACCGACGAAGATGGGCGGTCGCTGCACATGCTGCACCGCGACGTCACGCCATCGAACATCCTCATCGGCACCGATGGCCAGCCCAAACTCATCGACCTCGGCATCGCCAGCTCCGTCGAGAATCAACAGGAGCGCACGCAGATCGGCATGCTCAAGGGCACGCTGCGCTACGTGGCTCCGGAGTTGCTCGCTGGCGAGAAATTCGACGTCGCCACCGACCTGTGGAGCCTTGGCGTGTGCCTGTTGGAGGCGGCCCTCGGACGTCAGATGGTATCGGGGGATCCCGTGGCCATCTTTCGGGCCCTGACCGGCGGCAGCTATCGCACCTTGCGCCCCGGCGAATCTCTGGAGCCAGACCTTGCCGCCGCCATCTTTGCCCTCGTCACCGACAAGCACACCCGTCTGCGCAACGCCCGGGCCGCCGCTGCCGTCTTTGGTCGATTGGAGCTCAAGCTCGTGGCGGCTGATCCCCATCACTACAGCGGACAAGCATGGTTGCAGTCATGGGTGCCCCATGCGCCCACCAATGCGTCCGACGAGGACGGCCCTGTGGTGGAAGGGCCGGCCCCGACGGCCCACGGCGCCGCCCGGGTGGCCACCGTGGTCGGAGCCGTCGAGGTGGTCACCGAGGACGCGAATGTCGACAACGAAGACGACGTGTTCGCCGCCAGCGTCAGCGCGGCTGCGTCGGCGTCCACCCCACAGGTGGTTCGCACGGTCATCGGCGACACGAGCTTTGGCTCGACCCCCACGCTGATGCTGCCTGTGGCCCAGGTGGCACCACTTTCCCCCGTCAGCCAACCCGCAAGGGGCAGCACCGATCCCGCCGTCACCCTGATGCTGCCCAGCGTTGACGTGGCGGGCGGGCTCGTCGCGGTCCACACCGAGCCTGTGGCGTCGTCGTCAGCACTGCCGGGGCCTGTGCGTAGCGCGGCTGGCATCGGGCCCACCCTGGTGCTGCCCCGCGTGGATCTCCGGTCTAGCAGCGTGACGGGGCCGACGGTCCAGATGCCAGCGATCCACCACGCCGCCATGCACGGGGCTGGACCGACGGAGCAGATGCCCGCGGTCTCGCTGACGGGGCCGGTCAGGGCAGCGCGCCCCAGACTCGTCGACGATGAAGCGCCGCTCGTCCCAGCGACCGGCGACGTGCTGCCTGCTGGGGCCTCGACCGTCCAAATGGCTGCCTGGACACCCCCGGGGGCGGATGAGCCGACGCCCCAGGCATGGGCCGAAGATGCTCGGGAAAGCGCCATTCCACGCGCTCAAGCGGTTGCGTCGTCGTCGTCGTCAGTGCCGGGAGTTCCCACTTCCGATGTCGCCAAGGCGACCGTGCGCACGCCTGTCGCCGTCGTGGCACGGCAACCAACGGTGGCGGAAGCTGCGGCCACGCTGGTCATGGAGGCCGTCACCATTCCGCCGCGCCCCACAGCGGCGGAAGCAGCGGCCACGGTGGTCATGGAGGCCGTTGACATCGTTGCCCCCGAGCCAGGAAAGACCTGAGATCGGCGACGGTGCAGTCGTCAGCAGCGGTCCTCGACGAATCGGGCATCCAAGCGATGAAAAAAGGCCCCGGTGGGGCCTTCTTTCATCGC
>CAJBHN010000298.1 GCA_903952805.1 uncultured Myxococcales bacterium
CGCGGTCACGAACTTCGAGACGAATCTGTCGGCCGATTTGTGTCAGGACCGCCGATACGTGCCAATCGTATGGCTGGCGAGAAGAAGATGCGTCAGCCCGCAGCAAGAATCCATGCTTGAATGCATTGGTGAGCAATTCATTGAGAATCAAACAAACCGGCATCGCCTGGTCGACGGCAATATGGGTCGAGGGCGAATCAATATGCAGAATCGCAGATGGAGCGATGCTGAGACGTAACGCGTCTGCCAGCGTTCGGACATAGCCACCCAAATCAACATGACCCAGCGAGGTGCTGCCATAGAGGTGCTGATGAATCATGGCCATCGAGCGGACACGACGGACGCTCTCTGCCAACAATTCCCGCGGCAAGCCATCGGGCATTTGCTGCATCTGCAATGACAACAGACTTGAAACCATTTGCAGATTGTTTTTGACCCGGTGGTGGATCTCCTTGAGCAGGGTCTCCTTCTCATGCAGCGACGTGGTCAGCCCTGCTTCGATTTCCTCCATTCGTGACAAATGGAGAGCTCCGCTTTTGAGTTTGGTCTCGAGTGCATCGCGCTCATGAACGAGTCCGACCTGCTGCTGCATCGCTTTGGTGACGTCGTGGGCGATCAGCACCAGTCGATCAGGCCCGTTCCAGTACATCACCATGAGGCTGAGCTGGACCACGAGCTCCTCTCCCCCCGAGCTCACCAATGTCCTCACTTCATGGGTCGTGTCGCTGACCAGGGCCTCACGCCGGCAGATGTCGAACCAGCTGCGACAGACCTCCTCGTTGAATGAGGGCATGACGGTGGATACCGAGCGACCGACCAGGTCGTCGTATTGCCACCCAAGCGCCGCCAAGGCCCGATGGTTGCAGTCGACAATGCGCCCGCGGTCGTCGATGACGAGCATGGGACCGATAATGTGTTCGGCTACGGAACGCAGCCTCTGTTCGCTGGCGACCAGTTCGGATTCCATCCGGGTGCGGGCACTGAGGTCACCAATACGAGCATCGACGAGTTCATCCACCTCGTCCAAAATACGCGCCATGTCATCGAAATGTTGGGTCGCCGACGCCGAATCAACACGAGCCACGGCAAGCAGGTCGCGCGCCCGTGCGAGTGGTTCCTTGAGTTCCTGCCGGACCTGCGAAGCAACCTGATTCACCGACGATTGCCGACTTTCCAGCGAGATATCGCGGATGACGCAGATGGCGTATCCCTCGGCGTTGCCAAGCGGCGACATGGATGTTCCGCCACTCACCACCTCACCGGTCAAGCGCACGTATCGCAGTGAACGTCGGGTCGGGATGTCCCGGCTGGTCGTCGCGGAGACCACCATGGCGTGGAGCACGCTGCGGTCGGACGACAGGACGCAGGACGACAACGGTTGATCAACCACCGACGCCACAGACCTGCCGACGAGGCGGCCAAATGCGGCGTTGGCCCTGACACACAATCCGGCCGCATCAAGCACGACAAAAGCCAGCGGTGAGGCGTCCCAAACCGGACGTACACCAGCCCTTCCAAATAGGCCTCAACCATCGATGCCAGGCGACCAACAAATTCCTTTTCCTCGTCGGTCCAAACACGAACCTCCTGATCGATGACGCAAAACGTCCCCAGCGCACTCTGCCCCGCACCTCCAAACAATGGAAATCCAAGATAGGAGCGAATGCTGGGGTCACCAACGACCAGTGGATTTTGGGCGAAACGCGGGTCTGCGACAGCATTTTCGACAATCAACGGCGTCTGATCGGCGATGCAGTGGGCACAAAAACTGACGTCGCGCCCAGTGCTGGTGCTCTCAAGCCCGTGGCGAGACGCGAAGAATTGTCTCTCCTCCTCAACCAACGAGACCAGGGCAATCGGGCATTTCAGCGTCGAGGCGGCCAGCGCCGTGATGGTATCCAGGAAATCGTGCCGCTCCTGGCCAATGCCCAAGCCGATGAGTCGACGCAGTCGCTCATGCTCGTCCAGCAGCATCGGGGGCAAGGTCCACGGTTTCATGTCTTCCTACCCATCTCGTTTCATCGAACCCATCGAACCCATCGAACCGATCGAACCCGTCGAACCCATCGAACCCATCGAACCCGTCGAACCCGTCGAACCCGTCGAACCCGTCGAACGAATCGGCCGGCCGGTCAGGAAACCGGGAGTCGACAGACCTCGTGGGTGAGTCCGACCTGGCCGACAAGAAGGGCAATCCTCGGGCCAAGCGACCTGCCAGACGCCATGCTGAAGCTGGTCCCAGGGCCCAGAATCAGCAGTCGATGGAACTCATCCCGAATGATCATTGAATACTGACCATCTCCAACAAAAGGGCGCGAAGCGCCTCACGAGCGGAGTGAGTGGGAACCACGCCGCCCCGGGGCCCGAAGGGTTCCCC
>CAJBHN010000299.1 GCA_903952805.1 uncultured Myxococcales bacterium
CCTTCACCTTCGCCTTCACCCTCGCCTTCACCCTCGCCTGCACCCTCGCCTTCACCCTCGCCCTCGCCTTCGCCTTCGCCGCCCACCAGGCCGAAGAACTCGACGGCCAGCAGGCTGCCGCACAGATGCTCGTCGAGCAGGAACGCGCCGACGGCGCCGCAGGCGGGCGGGTCGACGGGCATGCCGTGGCCCATGCCAGCGACCACGACGGTCTCGACGACGTCGACGTCGCCATCGCGCCACACACGGGTGGTCAGGTCGCCAACGGTCGACGTCGACGATGGCGTCGCCGCCAATCCATGCAGCCCCGAGAATTGCAGCGCGAGGTCGCTGCTGTTCTTGTCGTCGACGGTGGCGTCGCTGCTGCCATGGACCGCGAGCAAGCGGGGCCAGGGGCCGCCGTGGGCGCTGACGTCGGTGACCAACGCAGTCCATTGTGACTGCGTGTGGGTCACGGTGCCGGACAAACACGAAAACGCCTCGACCTGGCCCACGCCGCAGCGATAGGGCACGCCGGCGAAGGCCGCGCCGGCGGCGAAGGTCGCAGGGGCGGTGGCCAGCATGACCGCCGTCATCGCCGCGCCGGCGCTGAGGCCCGTGACGAAGACGCGGTCGGCGTCGACGCTGTGGCTGGCGCTGAAGCGCTCGACCATCGCCAGCAATGAGGCTTGCTCGCCGATGCCGACCCCGTGGTCGCCGGCTTCAAACCAGTTGAAGCAGCCTTGTTGGTTGTTGAGTCTCGAGGTCTCGGCGACGATGACGGCGAAGCCAAGGTCGTCAGCAAGGTCGATGAAGCCGGCAGCGGCGGCATACCCCCGGTCCTGGGCGCATCCATGAAGGACCAGCACCACCGGCAGAGGCCCGACGACGCCGATGGGCACATGCTGCAGCATCAGCAGATTGCCCGGGTTCTCATCGGGCAGATCGCCAAACGACGGCACTGGCTCCAAAGCCCGCGCCGACAGCGAGACCAGCAGGAAAAGCCAAAGGCCGCTCATCAGCGCGGTGCCAGACGGCGGCGGATACAAGACTGCCCGGTTCATGGCTGGAGCCTGGCAGGCCGACCGGGCGGTCGTTCGACGGGCACGCGGCAGAATGACGCGATGCATCATAGCGCCGGGCGCCCACGGCGCAGCACTCAGCTGTCGGTGGCGGTCCCGCTGAACGAGAAGACCTCGCCATCTTCGTCAACGCACTCCCCGGCACTCTCAACACGCAAGCCATCGCGATCGACCTGGGACTGCGACCCCGACCACGTGCACGTAAAGCTGCCGTTGCCGCCGCGAACTTCGAGGCTGGCACTGGCGGTGGCATCGGCGGCATTGAAGCGATGGCCTTCGGCCTGGAGGGAGACCGACACGCTTTGGGTCTGACCGCCGTCTTCGTCGACGAAGGTCAGCACATCGAGTCGACCACGACCGCCGAGGTCATCGGTCTCGGCGGCAAAACGCAGGCCCGCCGACATACGGGTGCGCTCCTCGATGCCGTCGTCAAACAGGGCCCGCTCCTTACGCTTCTGGCCGGCCTCGAAGTCCGACGCAAACACCAGCTCGATGGCGTTGTTGTCGGTCGCCTGGGTGATCTCGACGGCGATCTGCCCCTCGAACGTCGTCAGCAACGCGTCGTCAGTGGAGCTTTCCCAGCCCTGGAATTCGATGCCGAGTTCGCTGCGATCGGCATTATCGACGACGCTGTTTTTGATCCCGAGCTTGATCTTGCCGCGGGCCTCTTCGTCGTTGTCACCCACGCGCAGCAAACAGGAATCGATGGTCAGCTCCGCGTCGCACTCGCTGCCGAGCTCGCAGCCGTCAAAGGTCGCGATGCCGGCCACCAGGCCACCGACGCAGAACACGTCGCCCATGTCTTCCAGCACGCCGGTCTGAATGGGCAAGGCATTGGCGGTGTCACTGCCGCCCTGGTTGAGTTTCAGCAGGTTGACGAAGCCCTCGGCGGCGGTGGCGCCGTCGGTGCGAAACAGGTCGCGGGTCACGCGCGTCATGGTGTCGTTGTCGATGACGCCCTCGGGCTCATCGAGGTAGCCGCGCACCAACTCGGGAGTCAGGCGCTGGCTGCACGCCGTCCCCGTCGTCATCGCTGCCGTCGCCGCCATCACCAATGCCACTCGCTTCGTCATGTCATGCCTCGGGTATGGCGCGACGATACCACCCGCCGCGCCGCCTGCATCGAGGCTGGTGTGACGGCGGCCGCGGCAGATCTGCCCTGGGATTGACGGCTTGACGGCTTGACGGCCTGACGTCACCGGAAGCGGCGACGGCTGGTGCGCTCGAAGGGCCTGGGCCACGACGGCACCGTGATCGCACCAGCGTCGTCGGGGGCGTACCAGCCAAGCACGTGGAATGACTGGGCGGGCATGAAACCCTGCCCCAGCAGCCAGCGCTCGTGGCCGTCAGCCGTGCCGCCCGACGTCGTGGCGACGTCGAGCACCACCAACACATGGCCCGGCGAACCGCCGACGACCAGCAGGTCCCCCGGGCGGACGGCACCACCGACGGCGATGGTGTCCATGACCAACGACATCGAGCCCGCATACGTGAACACCGCGTCCAACCAGCTGCGCCATACATGGTCGTCGTCGTCACCAACGACGGCGCCCACCCGCTGCCAGGTCAGACGTCGGCCGCTGGCCACGGCTCGCTCGCCGGCGCGGTAGCGCGACCATGGGAGGGGATCGCCGCTGGTGGCGTGAAACGACAACGTCTGGGTGGCGCCGCGCGCCCGTTGATACTCGGCGAACAGTCGAATGGCGCTGTCGGCGCACTGCTGCAAGTCGCGGCTGCCGACGTCGAGGGCGACGACGGCCTCGGCCCAGGGCGCAGCCACCGCACCGCCGTGAAATGCCCGCACGGGGCTGCCCGGCGGCAATAGTGGCAATGCCTGCAAATACCTGCCGAAGCTGCCGACGTCGGTGGCCACGCGCGTGAAGCCGGCTGGCGCCGGAAAGCGTTCGGCCACCGTGTCAGCCCACGCCGCTGACGACGACAGCACTATCGACATCATGGATACAATCGACCACGGCGCCTGGACGTGCATCCCGCTCCCAACGCCGACCAGCGTCGACGGTTCGCTGAGCAGCCAGTCTACCAATCGCGCGAGGGCCTGGCGGCCGGCTCACCGTCCGGGCGTCGACCTCCTTCCGGTTCGTCGTCGTCACTGCCAGGGCCATCACAGGCCGAGTTGCACCCCGACCCACAGCCCGCCCGTCAGGGCCCCGCCAGCCTGCAGGGCCCCACCGCGGTGGGATTGCTCGGCACCGGCGCTGGCGCTGGCGACTATGGCTGCGTGCTCGACGACGGGAACCCGCACGCCCACCACACCGTCGATGACCACTCGACCCGCCACGGCCCGATCGACGACAGCCAGCGCCATGGCACGGGGCCCAAACACCAGCTGAACCGCGCCAATATCGAAGCCGAGCTGCAGCAGCGCGTCGCCGCGAAACCCGACGACGGGGCCGTCCAGGGCAACCACAAAAGGTTCAGCGACCGCGACTTCGCGCACGAACACCACGTCGCTCAAGCGCTGCTGCAGTTGGGCCCCGATGCCGACGCCAATCAGCTGACTGGCGAGGTCGGCGCGGGCGGTCACGAGGGGGCTGTTGATGACGACAGGCGCAGCGCGGTCGGCGTCAGCGGCGGCGGCCTTGCCAAGAGCGAAGGCTCCCACCAGGGCAAGGCCGCGCGCATGATCAAAGCCCAGCTGCACCGTCGACGTCGACGGCGGCAAGGGCTGGACCTGAGCCCGAACCGGGGCGGCAACAGCGACGATCGCGCCGACGACAAAACAACAGACGCTTGAGCGATTCATGGCGTGGATCCGTTGGTGTCGGCGTCGGCGAGGCCCGCCTGCAAGGTGACCAGTCCGGTGGGCCACACGCTCGGCGTCACCAGCACGCCAGGGTCTTGTCCGAGACCGCCGGGAAGCAGGGCGTCGACGAGGAAGCAGGCGTTGGCGCGGCCGACATCGACGTCGCCACCGACGGTGCCTTCGCGGGCGGTGTCGGCCTCGGATACGTCGTCGGTGAGCTGGAAGTGCGTCAGGCCGGCGACGACGGCGCCGACAGCAGTGGTCTGGAAGGCGTCGATGCCAGTCTGGACCTGCGCCAGATCCACCAGGCCGTCGTTGGCGCCAACGATGGACACGACGGTGCCGTCGGTACGCGTCATCGTCGCGGATGGATCGGGGTATGACGACAGCAATGCCAGCCGGTCAAGATCGGGGTCTGCATCGAAAGCGCCGGCGGCGACCACGCCACCCAGACTATGACCGACCACCAGGGCGCGATCGTCGGCGACGGTGTCAAACAGCGCGTCGTCGGGACGGGTGGCCAGCTCGCGCACGGCAAAGAGGCTGTCGCTGGCGTCAGCGGTGGCGAAGAAGGCGAGGTCTGCCAGGAAGTGGGGCATGACGACGGTGGCGCCGCGGCTGGCCAGGTGGGCCGCCAGCCAGTGGTACCGAGAAACGGCGACGCCGCCCCCCTGCACCAGCAGCACCGGTGCGCCGCCGGCACGCGTGGTGACGCCGTCGTCAGTGGCGGTGACGACGTCGACTGCCACCGGTCGGTCTCCACGCAGGCGCAGCGTCCGCGTCGTCAGGAGGGCGCCAAGGGGGCCGTCGTCGCCCAGGGCGCCGACACGGTCGGTGTCAGGTTCGAGCAGCACGGTGGTCTCGGGGGCACACCCCGGGGCCACGCCACCGACACCGAAGCCAGCAAGCCCCACGATGGCCCACGAAAACCTGGATCGACTCTTCGCCATGCCGTCGCGTAGCAACGGGGCCCAAGCTTGGAAGCGGGTTTGTCGAAAGGGCTGGTGGGATCGGCTAGCTTGTCAGGCGTGACGCGGTGCGCACGTTGTGGGTTGTCTGGTCAAACTTGGCCACGACCGCTGCAGGTGCAGACGGAAAGGCGGCGCTCATGTCCTTGGTACGTGACGTGGTGATGTCGGCGAGCGTGGCCCTGGGCAACGCCGCCAGTCGAGAGCGCGACCGCGATATGGAGACGGTCCACGACGACGGCCGTCCCAAGGCCCTCGGTGAGCGGGCCCGCCAACGCTGGAATGCCATGGTCGGTGAAGGCTTCGGCAAGCTGGTGGTGTCACAGACGGCCCACCTCGGCGCCAAGGAGCTCGCCAAACGGCTGAGCAACGAAACGGCCAAGCGGGTCTTCAGGGAAATCGGCAAGCGTCCCATTGTGGCCGCCTCGGCCGCCCTGTTGGCCTTTGACGTGGCCCGCGACGGCGTGCGCTTGGCCCGGGGCACCATCGACGGCCGCGAATTCGCCGAGCGCGTCGGCGGCAACGGCGTCGGCCTCGTTGGCGCCGCCGGTGGGGCTTGGGTCGGCTCGATGGTCGGCACCCTGGCCATGCCGGTCGTGGGGTCGATGGTCGGCAGCGTCATTGGCGGCGTCATCGGCGGCATCGGTGGCGACACCTATGGACGCGCCAAGGTGCGCAATGTCATGGGCAACGACATCGACGACCAGGACGACGACCAGGACGACGACCAGGACATCGACCAAGACGACGTCGACGACGAATGAAGGCCATCTGCTGTTGTGCCCTGGCGGCGATCGCCGTCGGCTGTGACGATGGCGTGACGCCGTCACTGTCCAATTTCCACTTTGACGGGCCCGCACCGGATTCGCAGACGGTGTTGTTGCTGTCGACGGACTTCCACGACGGAGACGGCAACCTTGCTGCCGGCACCTTGGAGACCTTCATTGATGCCCGGCCGACCAACGCGGGAGCTCTCCCGCTGCTGCCGCTCTTTGTCTTCAGCGGCCTGCCAGAAAATGCGACGGACGGACATCTGGAATTTGTGTTGGAACTGAACGTCGCCGGAGATGCAGCACCCGCGTCCGGGTCGTCTTTTCGGCTCGGGATTCGGGCCACCGACGCCGATCTGAACTCGTCATCGACCAGTGAGATCACCCTGCGCCTGACGCGGTGACCCAACGCGACTCAATCGTGCGCAGGGTCAGGCGCCACGTCGTGGCCGCGACGACTTCAGCCGCGTCGGCACAGCAGCTTCAGCTCGCCAAGACGGTGCTGTTCCACCACTTCACGCGATTGCGACCGCCCTGTTTCGCCAAGTAGAGCGCAGCGTCGGCGGCCTGCATCATGCGCGCGGCGACGAGCTCGGGTGGGGCACCGGCGGCGCCGAGCGGACTGGTTGACTCAAGCGTCACGCCGCCAAACGAGGCCGTCACGGGGATTTCGATGCCGTGATAGGCGAAGCCCATGTTGACGATCTGCAGGCGGGCCTTTTCGGCAATATTCTGACCGACCGCTGGGGCCGCGCCCAGCAGCAGGATCGCCATTTCTTCGCCACCGATGCGCGCGTGGTGGTCAGTCGAGCGCGTGCTGCGCATCAACGTATTGGCGACAGCCTTGAGCGCGTTGTCGCCGCATGGATGACCATAGGTGTCGTTGACCAACTTGAAGTGATCAATGTCGACCAGGATGAGCGACAGCTGCAGACCTTCTTTGTGGGCGCGGGTCACCTGCCGCAGAAAAACCTCATCGAAGCGGCGACGATTGGCGAGGCCAGTCAATGGGTCGAGGTAGGCCATCTCCTCGAGACTCGACATCGTTCTCTCGAGCTGCTTCGCCAACTGCTCCTTCTCGCGCAGCAGTTCCTGCAACATCTGCGCGCGCTCTTCTTCACGATCGCTGATCGTCATGAGCGTCTGATTGGCGGCGAACAGAATCTGCTCATAGGTCGGCGCTGGCGCGATGCTGATCCCCAGAGCCGCAGCAGCACTTTCTGACCGCACCGAGACCTGCTCGAGAATGCCTTCGACCATGTCCTTGCCGAAACCACGCGTCGCCAGGAAATCTTCGAAGGCCTTGAGCGCGCCGGCCTTGTCGCTGCACGCGTAGACCGCACAGGCGAGGTCGGCGGCGTGGGCGATGCAAGCGAGGTCAGACGGCGGCCGCTGAGCGAGGTCGACGTCGTGATGGTGCATAATGGGCTGCGTCAGCGACGCTGGAATTCCCCAGCGCTCGGCGAGGACGCTGACGACGTCAACGTGGGTCAAGCCAAACAGCGAACTCTCAGCCGCGAGACGCTCGGCGGGCGCCATCTCCATCAACTGGGGCCACTCGGTGATGCGCGATGGCCGCAGGTGCAAGAGCACCATGAAGCCAACGTCCTGCAGCAGGCCGACGGTGAAGGCCTCTTCAGCATCGGTGCGCCCCATGGCCATCGCCAGTTGCTGGCACGTCGTCGCGCGCAGCACGGCCTGACGCCAGAACTGCTGCATGAACATTTGCGGAATGCGACTGCTGCGCAAACTCTCGCGCACCGAAAAGCTGAGCGCGAGATTCCTCACGCTCCGCCCGCCGATCATGAACACGGCCCGGTTCACCGTCGCCACGGGGCCATTGCTGGCGTAAAAAGGCGAGTTGACGGTCCGCAGGATTTCGCTGGTGAAGGCCGGGTCCGCCGAAATCATCTGGGCGATGTTGTTGAAGCTGAAGTCCTCTTCCGACGCAGCGCGGACTATGCGCAAGCACGATTGCGGAGGCGACGGAATGTCGGAGGGCTGCAGGCCGTCGAGAGAAAGCGGAGGCTCGTCTACAAAATTGCTCATGGCAAACCTCTCAGCACTGCAGGGTAACCATCGACCATGTCGATGACCGATAGACGATAGACGACAGAAAAGACGATGTGTCGCCGGGGGGAGGTGCCACACCCCGGTGGGTGAGGTGCCACAACCCGGCCCCCGGGCGGCGGCACGTGACGCAGCGCACAGCGCCCGACACGACTACGCGTCTGGCGTCTCCAAGCCGGCCTTGGCGAAGGTCTTCTTCTGCAGGCGCGGCAAGCGATCACCGAGCACGGCGAGATTTTTCAGACGCGTGCTGAGGCTGTCGTGGAACGCGTCGCGGCGCACGCGCCAGGACCAGTTGCCGTTGGACTCACCAGGCAGGTTCATGCGGGCGCCGGCATCGAGGGAGAGCACGTCCTGGAATGGCACGATCGCGGTCGAGGCCACCGACAACATGGCGACGCGGATCAAATCCCAGACGACGTCGTTACCGTCGCGACCGAGGTAGGCCCGGACGTGATCGCGGGTGGCCTCGCTCTCGGCCTGCCACCAGCCCAGAGTGGTGTTGTTGTCGTGGGTGCCCGTGTAGACGACGCACTGGGCGACATGATGGTGCGGGAGATATTCCTGATCAGGCCCCGCCCCAAAGGCGAACTGCAGGATTTTCATGCCGGGCAGACCGACGCCCTCACGCAAGGCCACGACGTCGTCAGTGATGACACCGAGGTCCTCAGCGATGATCGGCAGGGTCTGACCCAGCGCCGCCTGGAAATCAGCGAACAACGCCATGCCGGGGCCGTCGACCCAACGACCACCACGGGCGTCCGGCGCCGTCGACGGGATGGACCAATAGCCAGCAAAGCCGCGGAAATGGTCAATGCGAACGATGTCGGTCAGTTCGAGGTTGCGCTTGAGCCGCTGCACCCACCACGCGTGATGATCAGCCTTCAACACGTCCCAGCGGTACAGCGGCGAGCCCCACCATTGGCCGGTCTCGGAAAAGACGTCGGGAGGACAGCCCGCGACGTGGTCGGGAGTGCCGTCGGCGGCAAGCTGGAAGAAGCGGCGGTTGGCCCACACGTCGACGCTGTCGTCAGCGACGTAGATGGGGATGTCGCCAATGAACATGACGCCCTTGGCCGCGGCGTAGTCCCGCAACTTCTGCCACTGCTCATCAAACAGGGCTTGCTCGATGATGCGCCGCTCGATGGCCGGGGCGAGGCGCTGGCGGGCTTCGGCGAGGGCTGCGGGATCGCGGTCCTTCAAGGGCTGGGGCCACTGCCACCAGGCCCGCTGCAGCTCGGTGGCCTTGATCGCGACAAAGAGGGCGTCGTCGTTGACCCAGGCGTGCTTGGCGGAAAACCCATCGCGCAGGGCGCGGCCGTGTTCGGTCTGGTTCAAGCGATCGCAGGCGCGCGCGATGCGCTCGCTCTTCCAGGCGACGACGGCGTCCCACTCGATTCGATCCTGGTTGAAATGGTGGGGGGGCACGACCTCGTCAGGCTGCAGGGCACCACGAGCGACGAGGTCGTCAAGGTCTATCAGCAGCGGATTGCCCGCCAGCGCCGACTGCGACGCGTACGGCGACCACCCGGCACCAGGCGGCACCAACGGCAGGATCTGCCAGCGGGTGCACCCTGCCTGCTGCAGCCAGTCAACGAAGGCGCGGGCGCCGTCGCCGACGTCGCCGATGCCGTGGCGCGACGGCAGGGACGTCGGGTGCAACAGCACGCCGGCAGCGCGGGGATTGGACAAGGGCGGCGGCGTCGTCGTCAGCGTCATGGTGGGCGGCTTCTGCCACAGCAAAAGCGGAGACGGCAGGGGGTACCAGCGCTAGCGTTGGTCCATGGCGCGCTTCTCCCGATCTCTGAGCCTTGTCTCTGCCGTCGCCTTGTCGACGCTGTCGGCCGCGGGCGGCTGCTCCAAGTCCCCGCCGCTGATGCTGTGGGTCGACGGCTTTGCCCCCGAAAACGTCTCCTTCGACGCCGAAGACCTCGGCCGCCTCGATGATGCCGCCCTGATGGCGCAGCGGGTCAGACCAGATATCGACGGCGTCATGCGCCTGCCCGCAGGCAGTTGCGACGGTCCCTGCCGGGCGACCCGGGTGACGGTGTTCGTCGTCAACCGGGGCAAGACACCAGAAGCCCCGCCGGTGGTTCGCCTGGACGCGCCCGCGGGCCGGGTGCGCCGCCTCCCCATCGCCTTCCACGTCCCGCAGGTGGACCCCGGGCGCACGGGGAGGGTGCGCTGGGTGGTGGAAATGTGGCCCGAAGAGCAGCAGCTGACGGCGACCCTGTCGTCTTCGGTGAGCCTGGACGTGTCGGTGTCGACTCCAGCAGCGACAACGCCGCCGCCCGCAGCCTCCATGCCAACGACACCGCCGGCGACGCCCACCACCTCCGACCAGTAGGCGCCACCGCCTGTAAGCGAAGACGGCACGGTCTGGGTCGGCGGCTGGCACGGGCAGGTGCGCGAAAGCCTCGCGCACCTGCCAACCCTCCCGATTCTCGCATTGCACTGCGCTGGCTCTTGTTTGTGACAGTGATTTTGACAGTTCAACGTCAAGCCGTCACAATTGAAGCATGATCGGTGAGATGGACCTGGCCGACCTCTGCGTGCGCACGGGCGTCACCGTGCGCACCGTCCGCTACTACGTGCAGCAGGGCCTGTTGCCGTCGCCGGGCACGGGGCCCCACGCGCGCTACCAGCAAGAGCACCTCGATCGCTTGCGCTTGATTCGCCAGTTGCAGAAGGCGCACCTGCCACTCGTCGAGATCCGCCGACGTCTCGAGGGCCTCGACCTGCACGGTGTTCAGGCGCTGCTGCATTCATCGTCGACGACGACGGCCGCTGCGCCGGCGGCTGCCGCGGGCGACGCCGCCGTCGACTATGTCCGCGCGGTGCTGGCCGGTGTGCCTCCGCCGCCGGTGTCGACGTCACAGTCGATTCCGGCAACGTCACGGTCGGCATCGCCTACGACGCCCGTGAACATCGTCGCCGTGCGCAGTCCATGGGAGCGCATCTCGCTCGGCTCCGATCTCGAACTGCACGTGCGGCGGCCGCAATCGCGCGACGACAACCGCCGCGTCGAGCGCATCATCGAAGCAGCGTTGCGCATTTTGAATGAACCCTGACGTCGCCACGGCCAGTGCGCGGCCTGAGAACCCCTGTGAACCGACCCGGAGGAACCCATGACCCTCGTTATTCGCTCTGATCGATCAATGCTGGGCGAAGCGACCGATGTGCGGCTGTTGGCCGTCGAGCACATCGCTCCCCGCCGCAACGAAGACACCCCGCGCACGCCGGTGTCGCTGTGCCTGGTCATCGATCGCTCGGGCTCGATGGGCGCCGACAAGATGGCCCTCGCTCTGCGCGCCGCGCGTGAAGCGATCCACACCCTCAACGATGGCGACCACCTGAGTGTCGTCTGCTTTGACGACGTCGTCGACGTCGTCTTCCCCTCCACCGCGGCAACCCCAGCGGCGAAGTCGCTGGCCGAGTCGCGCCTGTTGTCGATCACAGCGCGCGGCAGCACCGACCTTGGTGGTGGCTGGCTGACCGGTTGCGCCGAGGTGGGCCGCGGCCTGACCCCCGATGCGCTCGGCCGCTGCTTCGTGCTCACCGACGGCCAGGCCAACCACGGCATCGTCGACATCGTCGAACTGGCCCGTCATGCGCGCGAGCTGCGCAACCGCAGGGTGACGACCAGCACCCTCGGCCTCGGCGAAGGCTTCAACGAATTCCTCCTCGGCCGCATCGCCGAAGAAGGCGGCGGCACCTTCTACTTCGCCGAGCGAGCCGAGCAGTTGTCGGCCATCGTTGCCCAGGAGATTGGCGAGGTGCTCACCGTCGTCGCCCGCGACGTCAACGTCGTCGTGCACGCCCCTGTCGGCGTCGTCGTCGAATCGCTCAACGACCATCCAGTGACCAACCACGGCACGGCCTGGAGCTTCGCGGTCGGCTCACTGTCGGCGGGGCGCTCGTTGTCAGCGCTGTTTCGCCTGCGGCTGCCGCGCGGCAGCAGCGACGTCAGCGTCGACGTGCATATGACCGACAGCGACGGCGTACTCGGCGATCGACGCGTGCCGCTGACATGGGCCCGCCGTTCCGCGGCGCTCGTCGCCGGAGAATGTGTCGATGTCGGGGTGGCGCGGCCTGCTGCCGTGCTCGACGCTGCCCGCGCCCGGCGCAAGGCCCTTGAGCTGAACCAGGGCGGCGCCCTCGACGACGCTGGCCGCGTTATCGACGATGCCGTGGCCGCCTTGCGAGGCTCCGCCGGGGGCGATGGGGAAATCCTCGTGTGCGCCCAACAACTCGCCGACGAGAGAGAAAGATTCGCTCAGCCGCTGTCGCGGATGGGCAGCAAGATGGCGTTTTCGCAGGCGATGATGCAGCAGAAGCTTCGGTCGATGGCCTCGTCGTCGTCATCTTCGTCGTCGATGGCCTCGTCGTCGTCGTCGTCGTCTGTGTCCTCGCCGCGGTTGTCAGGCGTGCGCGCGCTCGCCACCAGCCGTCGGTTGACGACCTTGCAGACGGCCGCGGCGGCCTTCGCTGGCCTCTCAGGATTGGGGGCTCTTCACGTCGATGCAGCACCCGCTGTCTCGTTGCCCGACGTTCTTCATCCCGGGGACGAAGAGCGACTGCTGCGGAGGCTGCCTCCCACCAATGACCTCACGGTCGTATTTGTCGATGAGCATCTCCACGATGCGTGGTTCTCGCATTGGCATCCGAGACACCGCGCCGTCGTTGTCTCCTGCGCCGGCGTTGTCGACCTCACCGGCCTCGCCCCCGAAGCCTTCGTCGCCTACGAACTTGTGTTCCACGGTCTGCGCACACAGAGCGGCGGCTACGATCCGTTGAAGATGGTGCACAAAGAGCACCGCGGCTGCCTCTTCGACCTCTGTGCCGAGAAAGCCGAGCTCGCCGTCAAACTTCAAGCCGGCCACATCTGTGGCGCCTGCGTCACCGGCCTCAAGGACCTCGGCATCGATGCCACGGCCGTGGCGCGATTGTGGAGTGCGGTGCAGGTGCTCGCCCACGCGTGACGGCGCCGGATCGGTCGTTTCAAGTCGCCTCGGCCGGCCCAGCGCAGACCTCGATCTGCTGCTCGCGGCCTTTGACTGAGATGGTGCCGAAGAAGACGGTGTCCACGCCAGCGACGACGACGTCATTGCTGAAGAAGGCGGCGACGTCCTGCGTCCGTTGGGCGGGATCGACGGTGGTTCGGCCTCTCACGTCGCAGCGGATACCTGCTCAGATGGGCAAGTGCGACCGGATGCCAAAGAGCCTCCTCTTGAAACGCGGCCCTGTTCTTCCGACCCGATCCCGATGGAGACCGAACGGCCCAGCACCACCGACGCTGCCTTGGTTGGCAGATGGTTCACGCACAACGAGACCATTGTGGTGGCGAGCCGCCCCATGGGTCCGGCAGGTCACGTCTGAACGCGTTGGCAGACGACAAGGCGGGCCCGGCTTGCGACACCGACGTGGCCCGTCACCGGTGATCTGGTCCGTCCACGTCGCTTCGAATGCGGTCCGTTCCGGATACAGTTGCCAGTGCAGCCTCGTGATCTGCCTTTTTGGAGAGTTCGACGTCGAGATTGCCGTCGGCCTCACCGGCGACCGCGACCGCCCCCACGATGCCGACCACACCAGCGGTCTCCGCGCCCACTGCGCCCGACCAGTAGGTGCACAACATACTTTTCCCCACGCCATGGCCGCACGTCGACGGGAGGGGCTGGCTTGATCCATCTCGTTGAGCGTGCTCGCGTCGGGGATCATGACCATTCGTTTTCCCATCGACCTGCTTGGCTTCTGGCTTGGGTTGTGGTTGCTGACGACGACGCCCTCCCTGGCCGCGGCGCCGCCATCGGCGCCCACCAGGGCCGCTCCCTCGCCAATGACGGCGGCGCTGTTGGGGGCCGCTGTCACCGCCGCCGACGAGGAGCGCTATTGCGACTCCCTCTATTTGTTCGAGGCCCTGCACTTGCGGGTGGCCACGCCCCGCTCCCTCTACAACGCCGCCGAGGTGGCCTTCGCCGCCGGCGACCGGGTCAAGGCCCTCGACCTCTACCGCCTGACCCAACAGCGCTACCCCACCTTCGAGAAGGCAGCCCTCGTCCAGAGCCGCGCCAACACGGTCTTCAACGACATGATGAAGCGGGGCCCGGGCACCGCCTGCGCCGTCCGCGCCGACACCTGCGGGGACTGGATGCTGCGCCCCACCGAAGGCGGCGAACGGTGTGACGACGGCAACGTCAAAGACGGCGATGGCTGCGACGGCAACTGCACCCTGACGGCATGCGGCAACGGCATCACCACCGCCGGCGAGCAGTGCGACGACGGCAACGCCACAAACGGCGACGGCTGCGATGGCAACTGCCTCGTGAGCCGCTGCGGCAACGGCATCGTCGCCGGCGCCGAGGTCTGCGACGACGGCAACACCGACGACGGCGACGGCTGCGACCACACCTGTGTCCCCACGGGCTGCGGCAACGGCGTCGTCACCGGCGGCGAGCAATGCGACGACGGCAACGCCGACGACGGCGACGGCTGCGACGCCGGCTGCACGGTCTCTCGCTGCGGCAACGGCATCGTCACCGGTCTGGAGCAATGCGACGACGGCAACGCCATCGACGGCGACGGCTGCGAGAGCAGCTGCCGACGGACGCTGATCAAACAACCCCTGCCCGGCGTCGTCGTCAGCATCCTGAGCGGCGTGGGCATTTTGGGGGGCGCCGGTATGATTTTCGGCGGCGCCCAAAGCTATGGCCTGGCCCAGAGCGCCCGCGACGACCTCGCTGCCGCCGAAGCCGGCTTCGCCGACGCCCCAAGTGAGAGCGTCGTCGGCATCGACCAGACCCGTCAGGCCATCGAGGAGCGGGACCAGAACGCCGCCGCCATCGGTGGCCCCCTGCTGACGGGAGGTCTCGGCCTGGCCATCGCCGGCACCGTCGGCCTCGGCGTCGGCATCTGGCTGGCGTTGACCAACACCGAGATTGAGGGAGGCACCCTGTGAGCGCCACCATCCGTGCCTTGCCCGCTGTGCTTGTGGCCTGCGTCGCTGCCGCCACGGCCTGCACCGCACCGCCGCCCCCGTCGACCTTCGGAGCCCTGTGCACCGCCAGCGATGAGTGCGGCCCCCTGATGTGCCGACCAGAGCCCGCCGAGGGCCTGCGCCGGTGCTTGCCACCCCGCTTGCCCAACGAGGCTGGTGAGTCCTGTGCGCTGCCCCTGGCCTCCCGCCCGCAGGGCGGCGATGTGGTCGTCAACGAGCAGGTCTTCTTCGGCGCCGCCATCGACGACGGCGACATTGTCTGCGGCGCAGGCGGCCAGCCCGACGTCGTCATCGGCTTCACGCTGGTGGCACGGGCCGGTGACGAACCAGAGACGCCCCAGGGAATTTCGATCCGCGCCGACAACGGCGTGGCCGTGGCCTTGCGCGCGGCGTCGTGCGGCAGCGAGGTGCGCTTTGGCTGCGCTGCCCCGGGTCAGACGGCATTGGTGGCCTCGGTGCCTCCCGGGGAGTACGAGCTCGTCGTCGACGGGCGGCCTGCGGCCATCGGCGAGGTGAGCGAAGTCGGCACGCGGGTGGTGGTGCAGCGCATTGATTGTCCGACGGGGGGCCTGCCCTTTGACGAGACCCGCTGCGTGCGCACCGCGCCGCTGCCGCCGCTGCTGACGCCACGGGTGGACCACACGGCCCACGTGCTGGCCACCGGCGCCATCGCGGTGTTGGGTGGCTTCAACGGCTTTGACCCCTTGCCGTCCATGGAGCTCTTCGACCCCACCACGGCGCGCTGGCGCTTTGGGGACATGAGATTCTCGCGGCGCGGTCATGTCAGTGCGGTCCTCGACGGCACGACGGTGCTGGTGGCCGGGGGCTCGAATTCCGTCGATGCCACGATGGCCCTGGTGCAAACGGATTTCATCGACGCACCCCGCTCCCACACCATCATCGCCGACGGACCGAGCAACCTGGAGAGCGGCCCACGCCCTACGGCCATCGGCCTGGCTGCCGACGACCGCATCTTCTCGCTGTCGACGGCGTTCCAAGAGACCGGCGTCATCGACTTGCGCCAGTCCGAGACGCGACGCTGCAGCAGTGATGAGCAGTGCTTGCCGGGAGAGGCTTGTGTCGCCCCGGTGCCAGCACCAGCGATCGGCGCCGATGGCATCTGCGTCTGCACGGGTGACGGGTGCACGTCATTCCCAACGCGCTACACCGTCCAGCCCCTGGTGGGCGACCTCCTGTCGCTCCAGATGCGGGAAGGTGTGACCGCGGCCGTGGTCGGCAATCGCTTCGCAGTGGTCACGGGTCTCACCGATGACCCATTGATCACGGTCGACGTCCGCCCTGATGGTGGGATCGTTCGTCGGATTGAAAACGCCCAGCGGCGCCGCTTCGCCGCGGTGCTGCCCCTCGACGAACGGGTGGCGTGGATTATCGGAGGCGTCGACGACAACGATGTCTCCCTCGATGTGATCGAGGAAATCGATATGGCCTTCAACACCGTCAAGCTGCTGCCCTTCAGGCTTGAGCGGCCTGCGGCCCGACCAAAAGCAGCACTTCTGGATGACGCTGTGCTGGTGGTCGATGGCACAGACGCACCACAGATTGTCCGACGCAACGGGACCAGGGTTTTGTCGCCGCTCATCGGAGCACGGTCCGGTGCCGTGACGGTCGGCGTTGACGATGCCGTCGTCGTCATCGGCGGCGAGGATGACAAAGGCGTCAGTCGGCTTGTTGAACGTATCGAACTCGTCCCGAGGAATGCGCCGCAGCCATCAGCGCTGCCACCCTGCGCCGTGACGCCCCTCCCCGACGACGGGGTCATCATCGGCAACACCCGCAACTCCGTCGATACATTTCGAACGGCCCGCTGTGACGACTACGAATTTTCGTTCGGGCGCGACGACAGCTACAGCTTTTCCGTCACCGAGCCGAGCTCTGTGCGCCTGGTGGACCTCGTCATCGACAGCAACAGCACTGCTGATGGATATCGCTTCTTTCTGTTGAAGGGGGATTGCACGGCCTACGAGGAGCTCGCCTGCGGCGACAGCGACCAATCGGTGTCGTTGTTTGTCCCCGAGATTGCGCCCGGCAACTATACCCTCGTCGTCGACTACGCGGGGTTCACCAACACCTTCGACGAAGACTACCCCCACGGCGGTTCGCCCTATGAAGCCAGGGTCTTGCTCGGCCCACCCATGAGCTGCCCCGCCGACGAACGGGATCCCGCTGATGACGACGTCACCGGCGCGGTCTTCCTGGGCTACGATGAAGCGCTGACCTACGGCGAACTTGACGGTCGGCTGTGTCCTGGCGACGTCGACCACGTCGTCGTCGAACATTGGGGCGGGTTCACCTCCGACCTGTTGAGCATTGGTGTGCCGTTTGATGACATCAACCTCCACCGGGCCATCGTCGACGACGACGCCAGCCTCGCCGCCGGCACCATTGTCGTCGCCGGCATCGTGGGGCCCGAACTGGAATCCCTCGGTGGTCAACCCCCCGGCCATTACGTCACCCGTTTTGAAGCGGCCGAGGGCGCCGTCGACTTCAACGAATGGACGTTGCAGCAGCAGTTCGACTGCGAGCCCGACGCCAGCGATTCGTTGCTGGTGGGCCTCGACAACCGCAACGTGGCTCGCGCCAGCCACCTGACGCCAGGCTCAACCATCGAGCTGCGCCAGTGCAGCAACGGCGACATCGACCTCGTGGTCCTCGACCCGGGCGAAGGCGCCGACAGCTTCGTGGTCCTCGATGCCGAACCCCACGTCGTGGCGGTCTTCGACGTCGTCGATGGCGCCCTGGGGCCGGCCCATCCCTTCACGACCGTCGATGTTGGCTTCGATCGACGGCTGGAGTTGGGAACCTTGGCGGGACCGGTGGCCGTGCGCCTGTCGCTGCCTCCTGGCGACATCTTCGACGCCGAGCTCGACGTCACCTTTGGTCAGCGGCAGGTCGGAGACAGCTGTCAGACCCCACGGCCCCTGGCCACCACGGGCCAGCGCTCGGGGACCGAGTCCATCGACAACAGCATCTTCAACGACGACCACGACGCCAGCCGGTTGGGGAATTGCACGGGCTTTCGTACGCCAGGTCAAGACGTCGTCTACGCCCTCACCCTCGGCGCGGGCGAAACCATCGACGCCGAAGCACTCGGCGTCGGTGACACCGACGTCGCCATCTATGTCCTCGACCACTGCCCCGTCGACCCAGACGACGCCTCGGCTTGCGTGGCGGGCACCGACCAGGGCAACCGCGGTGAACCCGACGCCGTTGCCTTCACCAACGTGACGCCCGGTGCCCTCGACATTTTCCTCGTCGTCGACAGCTTCTATGGTGAAGACTTCAGCTGGAATCTCACCTGGAGCATCAGCGGACCGTGACCGCCATCAAGTCGCAGCCTTCTCAAGCCGCCGAGCTCGATGATCAATCGGGCAGCACCCTCGCGCAGCGCTTTCTGCTGCTCAAGCAACTCGGGAGGGGCGGGATGGGGGCGGTGTACCTTGCCGACGATATGTCGATCCCGGCCGGAGCAGACGGCCTGCGCCCCCGGGTGGCCGTCAAGGTCATCAAGCATGCGCTGGTCGACAACCCCGACGTCGTCAAACGCTTTGAGCGCGAAGCCGTGGCGGTCGGCAAATTGCAGAACCGCCACATCGTCGGCTTCCGCGGCACGGGCCACGATGCGGGGGTGCATTGGTTGGCCATGGAGTACCTGGCGGGGCTGACGCTGCGGGAACGCATCGTCCGTGGAGCCATCCCGTGGCGAGAATCCCTCGACATCGTCGCCCAGATCATTGACGGCCTCAGCGCGGCCCATTCGGCGGGCGTGGTGCACCGAGACCTCAAGCCCGACAATGTGATGATCGTCGGTGAAGGGGCCGACACGTTGGTCAAGCTCCTCGACTTCGGCATCGCCAA
>CAJBHN010000300.1 GCA_903952805.1 uncultured Myxococcales bacterium
CATGCCACCACCAAGCGTCAACGTCGTCACCGCCGTCGAAGCAATCGCTCCGACGAGGTGGCCGGCAAACCCCGACATGAAATGGCTTTCGTAGGTGTCCGACAGGCCGTCGAAGACCAGCATGGCCACCAGGGTCGACAGCGCCGCCTCCGCAGCCGAGTAGGCCATGAAGAACCCGGCGGTGGCCGCGAGTGCCCCGACCAGACCACCATTGGCCAGCATGAGGCTGATGACGTTTCCCGCCAGAGCCAACGTTGGAATTCCCGCCAACACGTGGGTACCCAGGGTGGTGACGGCGCCGGCGCCGGCGGCATACCAGAAGGCGCGAGTGTCTCTCTCGACCCACGCGTAGTGGGCGGGGATGCTCGGCGGGGCCGACCAGGCCAGGGCGTCGGTGAAGGGCGCCAGCGGCAGAGGCCCGACCAGGTGCAGGCGATCCACCAAGACGGCGGCGTCGGCGATCACCGCCACGTCGACGTGCAACGACTGGGGCAACAGCGACGATGCCCGCGCCGCCGACGACGACAGCGACGCCAAGCCACAAATGAACGCGAGAATGGCCAAGTGACGCACCCGACGAGCGTAGCAGGCTGAGGCAAAAGTCGCCGTCGGCCATTGTGAGCCCGGTCAGGCGTCGCGGAAGGGTGCTGCAACCACCAGGGACACGCCCGCGAGTCCGCCGACCACCAAGCCTGCGGCTGCATGCAGCCAGCGGCCTCAGAAGCCCATGACATCGTTGTCGACAGCGGCGCCAGCGGAAGCGTCGTCCAGGTCGATCGTGATGACGTCGGGCATCCGCTCCACACCCCAGGCGGCGATGGCGGTGCTGCCAGCCACCAGGGCCACCGACGACAGCCCTACGATGGCCGCGCTGAGCTGGAAGTCGGTCTCGCTGGGAGCAGCGACCAGGTAGCCGAGTCCGGCCAGCGGCGCCAAGCAGGTGGCACCAGAACACGAGCACACGACCATGCCCATGGCGGGAATGCCCAGCCATGGATCGGTCTCGGTTGGCTGAACGCGGCGCCGTTTCATGACGTGGCCAGCGGCGCTGACTTCAATGTCATACGTTTGGTTGAAACCACCACGTTCCGTGAACGTGACGCCCTCGGTGCCAACGGCACCAAGCCCAACGCCATCGACACGGACCTCGGCGCTGGGGACGTTGCTGTGGACGGTCACCTGGTGAGCACACGCGCCAGCCGTGGCCACGACGACGACAGCCACACCGAGGGTCCTGAGGATGGTGCACGGCATGGGCATGCTCTCTCGTGCGGTGCAGCCATGGCCTGCGCCAGCGCGTCGCCTTCGACGGCAAACGCCGGACAAAATCGAAAAACCCTCGGACAACCGAGGGTTTTTAATGGAGCGGGAAAAGGGATTCGAACCCTCGACTTCAACCTTGGCAAGGTTGCACTCTACCACTGAGTTATTCCCGCATTCGCTCGTCGCTGCGACGCTGCCGTCGTTTTGATGAGGCGGGTGTATAGCCGATCACCTTTGGCGTCAAGCATGAACTCGCGCAGCACCGTCAAATCCTGTCGGCATCGCGTTGTGTTGCGTTGCCGTCCATATCGGCAGTCGCCGCGAGGGCTGGCGGAGGGGCGGGGACACGATCACCGGCGATGACGACCTCTTCGACGGCCTCGCCAGCCGAGGTGATGGCTGCGACCAGCCCGGCAGCCGCGGCGCCGAGCGTTGCCGTCGCGACCACGATGCCGCCAATCGCTGCCGTCGTGGACAGGGCGCCACGGCCGCCATCCCCGACCCCCAGGGGAACCACAGCCAAGGCCACGGCGGTGCCCACGGCTGAGCCGACGGTGGCGCCGAAGCCGACGGTCATGGCGCCGACCAGGCCGCTGCCGACGCCGGCTCCGACCACGCCGCCAGCCACCGACATCAACGCCGGCGCCACCAGGGTGCCAAACGTCGCCAACTGGTTGAGGTTCCGGATGGAGGGGGTGGGCTGGGTCCCGGGTGCACCCTCGGCGATGAGGGCGATGGCGAGGGCGCCGCCGCCGCCGACCAGGCCGCCGACCAGGGCCCCAGCGGCGCCGCTCAAAGGCAGGTTCACGGGATTGGGGGGCGGCGGCGGCGGCAGCTCGTCGATTGAGTCGGGGGTCTGGGCCCAGCCGGCGAACGACGGCAACAGGGCCAAAAGCAGCAGCAGGGGGAAATGGCGCACCCGCGGAGCCTATCAGCGGGCTTCGTTCACTGCCTCCCGAGGGCGTTCTTGGCGTTCGCAGAGGGGTTGGCCGGCAACGGCCTGGGACCGGCGCTGCCCACCAGGCGGGCGTCGTGCCACTCGAAGGCCGGCCCCGTCAGATTGCGTTGATTCTTCAAGCAGTTGGCCGTGGTCGTCGATATAGGCTCCGATGCCGTGCATCCGGCCGCGAGGGCCATCACCAGCACGGCTGGCCGCCCTACTCGAGCACTGCACCGGTGATGAGGGCACCAACGCCAATGACCCCGAGGGCACCGGCAGCCACGCCAGCCACAATGGCCGTGGTTCGCCAGACGGGGATGGCGTTGCCGTCGCCACTGCCGTCGTCGAAGCTTTTGTACGCCGCATCTTCCATCAGCAGGGCACCACCCAGCGCGCCGGCGCCGACGACAGCGAGGGCGAGGGCGCCGCCACCAACGATGGTCATGGCAGAAAGCCCAGCGTCTTTTTGGCAGGCCTCGGTCAGGCCGCCGTCGTCGAGGCACACGGTCACGGTGTCCTTGCTGCGGGCTTCGACGGTGCGACTGACTGACAAGGGCCGGGCCCCGACGGCGCGAAGCTCAATCACCCGCAGCCCGGCGGCCAGTCGGAGGGGCTTGAGCAGCGGCGTGCGATCGACGACGACGCCGTCGACGGCAATCTCCACACCCGGCGGAGCCACGAGCGAGAGGCTTCCCGACAGGGCATCAGGGGAAACGGCGGCGAGGACGATGTCGCGGGCCATGGATCCGAGTTCGGCGGACTTCGCGGTCCGCACGCTCTGCCAACGGGGCGCCTCATCGGTGCGTATGTCCAGCAGCGCCACCCGCAGCTCAAAGGTTCCCGCCTGGTCCCATAGTTCGCTGACGACGACGTGGGTGGCCTTGGTGCCACCGCCAACCAATCGACCGCAGGCCACCACGGATTGCCCACAGGCGGCGGCTTCCCTAGCAACGGTGGCTTCGACGGCCGACGTCGGCACCAGCGCCAGAGACTGCTCCTCCAACGCCAGACGCATCGTCTGCCACACCAACGCCGCCTCAGCCGCAGCCCCCACCCCCTGGGTGGGCATGACGGCGTAGACGTTGCCCGCCGCCAACG
This sequence comes from uncultured Myxococcales bacterium, assembly GCA_903952805.1. Taxonomy (GTDB): domain Bacteria; phylum Myxococcota; class UBA727; order UBA727; family VGSZ01; genus VGSZ01. The sequence continues at coordinate 3,302 of CAJBHN010000300.1, forward strand.
ACGACGTCGATGTCAGCAAGAACACACCGAGTGACACAATCCGCATCATCGTGAAACTCCGGGAAGGCTCAATCAGCATCCGCATCCCTCGTTTGCACTCCCGAACAACGACTTCAGACCACCGACAGCGCGGCACATCACCGGGATTATCTCGGCACATCCCAAATTGGATGCTGCATTTTGAAAGACCGTCTCGCCAACAATGCTGAAGCTCGACCCG
>CAJBHN010000301.1 GCA_903952805.1 uncultured Myxococcales bacterium
CGCTGTGTCGGCAACCTCGCCTCCCTCGGCGGCCGCTACGTCTACGAAGCCGACGTCAACCGCACCGTCGCCGTCCACGCCGACGCCATCGTGGCAGCCCTCCAGCACGTCGACGGCGGCACCCGCGTGCTCGCAGAGATAGAGGCCTCTCGCCGGCGCTGAGCGACGTTGGCTGCGCCGTGCGTTGGGCGAACCCCTCATCTCGCCGACGTACGCGAATCTCACCCGCTTCATCACCGCCAGGCGATGAAGCAATGTTCGGCACGGCGTCTTCGCGCCCACGAGCCGCCTGCGCGCACAGGTGGTGCCCCGGCCAACGACGACACCAACGGCCCAGCAGACAACGACGCCGTCGGCCTCGTCGCCGTTGCCAACGAGGGAGCAGACCACCCCATCGTTCTGCGCGTGCCACGGTGAACATCCATCGAGGCAATCGGGCTCGGGCGAAAACGCGTTGTTGCGTTTCAACGCGCACCGCCTCCGATCGACCCCATTGAATTGGAATCACCGACCGGCCAGACTCATTCCTCAGGAGTAGCTCCATGGAACTCATCTCGGTCTCTGGCAATATCCACGTCACGTCGTCGCCGTCGTGGCGTGCGCAGTTTGGCGCGATCGGCGTCGTCGCGGTGATGATCGTGCTCGGTCTTTTGCTTCCGACCGGCGAGCGCCTCATCTGCGACGACAACGGCGCGTGTTCGCGGCGCGAAGAGCGCCTCTTTGGCTCGACCACAACCCAGTTGGGCTCGGCCGATCGCATCGTCGGCGTTGAGCGCCACAGCAACCGCTACCGGTCCTCCGGCCGACGCCACACCAGCTGGCGGCTCGTCCTCACCGCGCCAGACGACACGATCCCCATCCACAAGGTCATCGCGTCGTCGGTCGACGGCTGGCTCGACGGGCGCATCTACCAAGGCGGCAGCCGGCAGCCGGCGAAGACCTTGCCGTTTCGGGCGTCGTGGCATGCTGGTGGCGTCATGATTGGGCTCTGCCTCTTGCTCGCCGTCTTTGTCGCGGTCGTCTCATTGAGTTCGGTGGTTCGCTATGAGCTCGCGCTCAGCGGTGGCAGGCTCTCTCGCCGGGTCACGCGCCTCTTTGTCTGGACGACAGAGACGGTTATCCCGCGGCCCTTTGCGCTGCACGCGCGCTGCCGCTTCGAGCTCCTCACGCTCCGTCGTCGGTGGATGACGCGGTGGTGGGGCGTGTGGTGCGAGACCACGCCGGGGGCCGGGTATTGGGTCGCCGCGGGCTTGACCGAAGTCGAGGCCGAGACCATCGTTGACATGTTCATGTCGTCGCTACCCGAATATGCTCCGTATCAAGCGGGAGGCGGGTGAGTCGAGGTCGTCGGCCATCACGGCTACGCGCCCAAGTCAGTGGACCTCGCCGGGATGACCATCGAGCTCCAGAACCCCTGGGGCAGCTCCCACATGTCGGGGCTCAAGATCGCCAACTTCCAGCGGTTGATGGCGCTGAAACACCCGCCGAGCCGCAGATGTCAAAGACGTCACCGCCCCCGTCGTCGCCGGCAGCGTCGCCGAAGTCGACATCGGTGCCGTCGACGTGGTGACCAACAAAGACAAGAGGCCGACGCGCATCATGCCGACCGACGTCGCTGCGGTCCGTCGCATTCACGGTCGACGGTTCGATGCGCGGCAGGGGCTGCATCACCCCCCAGAAATTGGACATCCCGATGTCGAAGATGGGGCCATCGGCATCAGAATTCGACGCAGAAGCCGAAGACGTCGGCGTGGCTGCCCGGCGGCAACGACGCGTTCCACTCGGCCCCCGTGAAGCGCACGCGACCGTTGCCAAGGTCTTCGATCACGCTGTTCCAGTGGTTGTTGACCGTCCCTTCGACCGGGAGATCGCTGCTCCAGACAACGTCGGTATCGCTGCCGTTTTCGACGTCACCAGCGAAGCACGCGCCGGTGTTCCAGCGGTTCGTCTCGCGCGCGAACACGACCACAGCACCACTGCCCGGCTCAACGGGATCAACAGGATCAACAGGGTCGAGCACGGCGTCGGCGGCGGGGGCGTAGCCATCGGGTTCGCCATCGACCTCGCTGTGGCGGTGCGAAAACAGCCCCACGAGCGAGGTCGGCGCATCGAGCACGTCGGCGGTCATCGCCGGCGCGGCCAGCGTGCAGCCGAGGGTCTCGGGGTCAACGCCAGCGCCGAAGCGGGCCCAGCTGTCGACGTAACAGGCGCCCACCTGTTCGCTGCCAGCGAGCAAACGCGCGAGGCCACCGACGTCTTCGATCTCCGCCGTCTCACCATCAACGTCGACGGCGGTGCCCTGCAGATCGAGTTCGCGGCCGTTGTCGCGGTTGCGCCGTCGGCCAGCACCGTCGAAGGCCTCAAGGGCGAAGCCGATGCCGTCGATGCGTTCGTGGCAGCTGCGGCACTCGGGCTCAGAGCTGTGCAGCGAGAAGCGATCGCGCGTCGAGGCGCTGGGGTCAGTCGGCGGTGGCGCGGCGTTGATGTTGGGTGGTGGTGGCGGCAGCGGATCGCACAACAAGCGCGCGCGCACAGCGACACCGCGGCGGATCGGCGAACTCTCCGTCGGCAACGCATGCCCCGCGGTGAACGCGCCCATCGACAGCAGGCCGACATAGCCGCTGCCAGCGAGGTCAACAGCACCGTCGGCTCCCGGTGCGGGCAACCCGTAGAAGGTGGCGAGGTCAGCACCGATCTGCGTGCGCTCCTGCAGCAGCAAATCGCGCAACGAGGCCCCGCGCCGAACAGCGTCACCCACGTTGGCTTCGGCTTCAGCACGCAGCGCACCGAGCATCTGCGGTGTCAGCTCAGGGAAGGTGGCGGCGTCGTGGGGCGTGCGCACAACGGCGTCGAAGTCGAGCCAGGCTGCAAAGAAGCGTTGGGCCTGGGCCGTCGTTCGCGGGTCCTCACGCAAGCGCGTCACGAGTGCGGCGCGGTCGGTGGCGAACGTCCCAGCGGCGATCGCATCGAGCAGCGCGTCGTCGGGGGGCGCGCCCGTGAAGATGAACGACAACGCCGCGGCCACCTCCCAATCCGTCAGCGCAAACACGTCGCCAGCGCTGCGGCCGAGTTCTTCTTTGTAGAGAAATCCCGGTAGCTGCAGCAGTGCCGTCACGACCCAGCGCAGGCCTTCACGGTGGCCGTCGCCGTCGACGATAACGCCGTCGTACACCGCCACCAGTGCGTCACGTTCCTCGCCGGTGATCGGCCGGCGCAACGCCCGTCGGCCCGCGCGCTGGATGAACTGCATCGCGCAATCGCGGTCGAGCGCACTACAGCCAGCGGCCGCGTTGAGGATCGCCGCGTCGTCGACGACAACGCCGGCAAGGTCTTCAGCAGCCGTCGCGAGCTTTTCACCAAGCAACTCACCAACGGCGAGGCGACCGCGGTCTTCGAAGTTTTCCACCACCACATCGGCGGGAAAACCACGCGCGATCTCGCGAGCGCGGGCGCCAGCGACCGCACCAAACACCACCGCGACACTGCTGGCGTACTCGTCTTTCGACAGGCGCACGAGGCGCCGCGCGAGCACCGGTTCGTCGCACACGCCGCCACTGTCGAACTCAGCAGGCACGGCGCACTCGTCCACAACGCCGTTGATGCGATCGGCATACCAGCGCAGCCGCCGCGCCTGCGACGTGCCGTCCTCGACGACAACACCGCCGCCGTGGCCATCGGGATGAAGCCCCAGCGGCTTGGCAACGATCAACGACAACCCATCGAGCACGGTCTCTTGCGCCAGCGCCTGAACGACCGCGAGGTTTCTCGCCGCGAGCGCGTCGCCGTCTTCAAGGGCCGAGCCGAGCGATGCCTCGAGCACGAGGCGCGAGCCATCGGCCAGGCCGCCGCCCACGTGGCAGCGGATGCAGGTGCTCTGCAAGATCGCATCGTGGATGACGCGGTCGTAGACGGCGGCGTCGTCAGCGCACACAACGGGGTCGTCGCCTTCGCCCTGCTTTGGCGGGTCCGTCTCGCAGGCCGACAGCGCAAACGTCGTCGACAATGCAGCGATCGCAAATGCCATGCGGTTCATGCAAGCTCCGTGAGTTCGCCGCCGCCAGTGCCGTAGGCTTCAACGTCGCTGCCGAGTTGGCGCGCAATACTGACGAGCAGGCGGTTGTGCTTCTGCCCGCCGCATTTGATCCACCGACCGCCACGAACGCCGCCGCCAGCGACGTAAAACGGCACCGACACTTGATCGTGCAAGCGCGAATCGCCGAGTTCCTTCACATACACGCAGACGGTGTCATCGAGCAGCGTGCCGCCACCGTGTGGTGATGGTCGGCTGCGCAGGTCTTCGAGCACGTCGACGTAGCGGTCCATGTACCACTGCTCGCAGGCGATGAAGGCGTCGAGACCGACGGTGTTGCCGTTGTCGGCGTGGCTGAGCGAGTGGTGTTGGTCGGCGACGCCGAGCCAGGAAAAAGCCACGGGACTGACGGTGTGCGAATGTTGCAACACCGCGACGCGCGACAACCCACAGGCCAGCGACAACACCGCGAGTTCGCGCTGGGCATCGGCGACGAAGGGGAAGCTGTCGTTGTCGTTGGGCGCATTCGTCGTCGGCGCCGTCGGCTGATCGCAGGTGCCGAGATCGATGGGCGCAAGCCGCAGCTCCATCGTGCGAAGTGCGGTGAGGTGTTGATCGAGCTTGCGCTTTTCTTCTGCACCCACGCGCCGCTTCGCATCGTCGACGCGGCTCTTGACGAGATCGATGACACTTTGACGTCGGCGCCGAACCTTGTCGACGTCCCCACCAACGAGGTCGCCAAACAGGCGACGAAACACCGCGCGCGGATCGTCTTCGACGGCGGTGAACACCCCGGCACTCTCGTAGCTGATCCGCGTCTGCTGCTGCGCCCCCCACGCACTCGTCTGCACACCCAGCACGAGCGACGGGAAGCGGGCATCGGCGAACAACGTCTGCGCGAGAAACTGGTCGAGGCTTCGGCCGCCGCCGGGGTCAGCAGCACCACCATCGCCGGTGAGCATCGCCGCCTGGCCGCCTTCGTGGTTGCCTGCGCGCGTGGCGAGGTCGAGTTCGTCGAGAAAGCTGACATCGTCGAACGGCCGCCAGTTGCCGCGCGGCGTGTCGAGCGGCTTGAGGATCGAGTTGTCGGCGACGGTGAACGACTGCGGCGTGCCCGTTGGTCGCAGCCGGTGGTGCACCGTGCCGTTGGGCGCATAGAAGATCAGCAGGTTCTTCGCCGGCGGTCCGGCCTGGGCCAAAGCACCTCGCGACCACAAGGTGGGGGCGAGGGGCGCCAGCGCGGCAGCGGCGAGGCTCGTAGCGATGAAGTCGCGTCGGTGAAGCATGCCCCGTGCTAGCAAACGCAATCGAAGCAGCAGAACGTGTCTCGATATTGATTTGGCGGGGACGTTTCCCCGCGGGTGTGATCCAAACCCTTGGGTAGATGTGCGATCCTGGGGCATTCCAGGAGGAACCGCATGCCCCCCAGCAAGTATGACGAGGCTATCGCTGCCGCGACGAGGGTGATCTCGGAAGCCATTCTTGCGCGAGAGGCCGACCTCGTGCACCAAGCCAGGGACGTCGACCGTATCGTTCTCGGCATTGTTCGTGAGGTCGGCCGCGCC
>CAJBHN010000302.1 GCA_903952805.1 uncultured Myxococcales bacterium
CCGCCGCGCTCGCTGCGCCGCCCGAGGCGCCCCCTGCGGACCCGGCCGCCGAGCCCGCCACGCTGCTGGCCCAGGGCCAAGCGAAGGTCCGGGCCAAAGACCTCAAAGGTGCCGTCCGTCGACAAAAAGCGACCCTCGGCAGGGCTGTAGAAGCGAGGGCCGAAGTTGACGAAGCCGGTGACGTTGTCGAACGAGCGACCGGTCCACGTCGCGTATTCGGTTCGTCCCGCCGACGCTTCGCGCACGCTGCCATAGGGGTGATAGGCGATGCGCTCCGTCAAGGCACCCGTGTCGTCGGTGACGGCGATGACCGAGCCGGCTTGATCGACCGCAAAGAAGCGGGTCTGACTGCCGCTGTCGCCCAGCAGCAAGCGACGCGCGCTGCCCCGCAGCAACTCATCGACCGCGCCATCGTTGCCAGCCAGCGTCGTGGCGAAGGCGTCGGCCGCATCAATGCGGCCATTGCCCGAGACGTCGGCGAGGATATCGGTTTGCAATGCTGCCGAGCGAATCTCGACCGTGTGCTCGCGGGTGACGCCCAGCCGGAGTCGGGCGATGCCGTCGCGGACCTCGAAATTGGGCGCTGGTTCGTAGACCCGGGCGCTCCCCTCGATGGACAATACGCGGTTGTCCAGCGCATCGAAGAAGTACTGGGCCACCTGCTCCTGGCCGCGATACACGGCTTCCAGGCGGTGGTTGTAGTCGTAGTCAAACGAGAAAGCGCCGCGCGCGACGACGTCGCCGGCGGCGTCGACGACGTGGTCGACGTCGCCCGCTTGAGCGACGGCGTGGGGCTGACCTGCGTCGTAGCGCAGATTCCCGACATGCTCAGCACTGTCGGCGCCACGGGACGAGGTCTTGCTGATCAGGTTGTTCAGCACCGAATATTGGTATTCGAGGGAATCCTTGCGAGGGTCGTCGGCTTTGCCGAGGGTCGCCCGCGTCAAGCGCTGGTAGCCATCGTAGCCGTAGCTCGCCTCGTATATTCCCGCGCGGCGCCCGACCGAGGTGTCGCGCACCGCCGTGATGTTGCCCCGGCGATTGCGCGCGAATTCCAGCGCGACGACGGCGTCGCCGCTTTTCGCCCGGGTCTCTATCTGCAGTGGCCGCAGAATCGAATCGTAGGTGCGCTTCTCGACGGTGCCGTTGGCGTAGGTGACTTCGGTCAGCTGACCACGGTCGTCGTAGCGGGCTTCGTCGATGATCCCCGGGATCGCCACGATGTGCATCGCGTCGTCGTAGACGTAGCGGATGGTCTGGTTGCCCGGGAAGACCTGCTCAATCACCCGGTCGGCGTTGTCGTAGGCGAGGCGGAAGTCGAAGGTCTGCGCCCCAAACGTGCGGGACGTCCGCACGAGATTGCCGCGGGCGTCGTAGGCGTAGGTTTCGACGGCCTGCTCGCCGTCGCCGAGTGGATAGCGGACACCCACCAGCTTGCCAGCCCCATTGGTGCACACCGAAGACGGGCAATCGGGATGCTGGTCGAAGATATAGTCGGTGCGGGTCGTATCGGGAGAGGCCTCGTCGTACTCCGAGACCAGGCGGCCGAGGGAATCGTATTCGCGCCTGGTGACCGTGCCATTGGCATCGACGACCCGGACGAGCCGACTCCCGACGTCATACGCCATCGTCGCCGTGCCGCGGTCGGGGTCGACGATCGTCAGCCGCCGCCCGCTCAGGTCGTAGGTCTGAACCTTTTCATGCCCTTCGGGGTCGACGTAGCCGCGGAGGTTACCGAGCTCGTCGTAGGTGACGATGTAGGTCTCGGGCTCGGCGTTTTCGTCGAGGCGGCGCTGGAAGGAGGTCACGCGTCCCAGACCGTCGCGCTTCATCACTCCCGGGGAGTTTTTGGTCGGGCTGGCGGCGTCGGTGTCGTCTTCGTCGAAGATCTCAATCGCCAGCGGGCGATAGCGACGCTCGGTGCGCGACGCCGTCCCCCCGTATTCGCGGGCGTCGGCGTGCACGACATTCAACTCTTCGCCGGTGGCGCCGTAGGCGATGTCGTCGAACAAGACGTCGGCCGGGGGCGCCGCGCAGGCGTTGGCGGCAGTGGTTTCGAAGGCCTGAAACGAGCGCACCACCTTGCCGATGCGATTGAACCTGCCCGAGTCGGTCACCAGGTAGCGGTCGTCGTCGACCTTCGTCGCCGTCTGCGTCGGCTGACCAAGACCGTCGAGGCAGCCGACGGTCTCCAGGTCGGGGGCGGCCCCCCGGGCGCTCCTGGTGCGCGTGGAGACCTTGGAGATCGGATTGCCGTAGTCAAACGTAAGCGTCTGGGTCGGCTCAGCGAGCGTGTCACCGGGCGCCGCCACGGCGGTGAGGCGACCGAATTCGTCGTAGGCCATCAACGTCGACGTGTCGTCGCCGGGGGCACCGACGATAAAGGTGTCGGTGACGCGCACGGGATTGTCGAAGAGGGGGTCGTAGTCGGTGACGGTCTTCAAATCGTAACTGCCAGCGGCGGCGACGATGGTTTTCGTCGTTGAAATCGGCGACAGATGGTCTTCGTCGTAGACGGTGCGCACGTGGAATTCGGGAGTATCGATGCGGCCGAGGGCGCCAAGGCTGTCGACGGTATTGCCATGTTCATCGAACTCGGCACGCATGACGTCTTCGAACGGACCGCCGACCACACGCTGCACCGCGACGCGGCTGACAAGACCGTGCGTCGCCAGGGTGCCACTACCGCTGAGTCCGACGAAGGCCGGGCCGTCGTAGAAATAGCGGGCGGTCCTGACCACGTCGCTGCCAGGGCGACCGTAGCCACGCGTCTCGCTGACGAGGTTGATGAGCCAGGCGCCGTTGGTTTTCGTCGGCGGGATATAGTCGGATTCCGCGTAGGCTTCGTCGCCGAGGCAATCAGGTCCCGACGGCGCGCCGAATACCGTCGGGGCCCGGTCGATGGTCGGGCAGCCGCCGTCACCAATCTTCGTGACGCCGAAGCTGGAGACCTTCGTTTGGTGCCCATAGCCATCAAATTCGTACTCGGCCCGGCTCGTGGCCCACTCCGACGGCGGCGCGCCGCGCTGCTCGACGGTTTCGACCGCCTTTGGGCAGACAAAGCGGATGGGGAAATCGAGCCCACTCGTGGGGATATCGTCGACATCGCAGAGATCGTAGATTTGCCTCGCGGCCGTGACCGGCCCGTTTTCGTCGAAGGTCGACTCGCTCAGCAACAGCCCCGCCAACTGCGCGCGGTCGACGCCGGCACCGGTGTCGTAGACCGTGAGCGCCCGCAGCGGCTGCTGGTGGTCATCGCCCTCGTTGCTTTGGGTGACGCGAGAGAAGCCGCGGAATTGCTTCTCGACGCCGTCGTAGAAGCCGGCCTCGTAGTCATAGCGCATCACGGAGTGCTCGACGGCCGTCGGGTCGGAGCTTTGCGCGTAGGTCTCCAGCGACGTCACGACGATCATTTGGGTCGGGATCGGGTCGGGCCATTGCGTCGCGGGGTTTGTCGCCTGCGCCCGCTGCTCGGCCGCCGTGCCGTAGGTGACCTCGGTGACGAGCCCAAGGCCATTTTCGATCTTCGTCAGCAGATTCGGTCGGACCGGGAACAGTTCCAGGAAGGTCACGTCGCCGGCGCTGCCCGTAATCCACACGATATCGTTGGACCCGTTGCCGTTCATATCGGCATAGAGCACCGTCGTCGTCTGGTCACGCGTGGGCAGCGATTGGTTGCCGGCGCCCTCAATCGTCGCGACGGCGTCGAAGGTCGCGCCGTTTCTGTTGATGGCGAAGCGGACCGTCGAACCCAACACCACGACGATATCGTCGATGCCGTCGCCGTTGATGTCTTCGAGTTCGAGGGCATCGACGTCGTTTTGATCGGTGAACGGCAGACCGCTGATGTTCTGAACAGCCGACCATTGGCCAAAGCCGAGGTTCAATTGGTATTGCAGC
>CAJBHN010000303.1 GCA_903952805.1 uncultured Myxococcales bacterium
CGGCCGCTGTCCCCTACTGTGCCAGCCATGACGTTGACGCTGGCGCGATTGGCGACGGAGGGGAAGGAAGCGCTGGTCCGCGCCGCCATGCTCGCGTTGCGCGACGTGGAAGACGACACCTTTGACGTCGATGACATGTCCGCCGATGGCTTCGCCGTCGAAGTCGACGACCCCGATGTCGAAGAACGCCGTCGTCACTGTGCTGAAGCCGCGTTGCGTCTGTTCGTGTCGCGCTTGTCGGGCACCGCGCTGGCACGCCAACACTTGCTGGCCCTGCGTCATGAGCACGGGGAAGACGCGCTGCTCGTGGCCCTGTCGGGCATCGCCGACGCGCTGGCGACCGTGGGTCGTCCGCTGACCGATGGCGAGATTGTCGCGGTCCACCGGGCCCGGGCCGACGCTCGCACCTTGCTGCAATCACCTCACGACGTCAGTGGGACCGAAGGTGCCAGCAGCGCCCATGATGCCGATGACGACCTTGACGAGCCCGATGCCGACCGTGGCGACGCCCAGTCAGTCGCCCGCGCCCTGGCATCGACCGTCGATGCCGTCATGGCGGCCGACGAGCGCGGCCATGACATCGAGGCGGTCGGTGACGGCGCTGGCGGCGGCGTCCCCATCACCCCGCACGCCGCGCTGCTGCGCTTCCGGGTACCCACTGGCGATGCCGCACGCGCCCTTGCTGGCGTCGCTGACGTCGCCACCATGGGAGGTCTGGTTCAGCGTGTGTCGTCGTCGCCCGATGAGCTCATCGTCACCGCCCACGGCGCTGACGCCGTGGCCACCTTGGTCAGGGCGGCGGCAGCGGTGGCCACAGCCCTGCCTGAGGGGGCGCCGCTGCGCTGTGCCCTGGTGGTGACGACTGGTGACCTCGTCAACGACGTGGTCGCCGCCGCCGACCTCATGCCGCCGCTTGATGGGACCGGTGGGCGCCTCGCCCTCGACGACAAAGCCCTGGCCCTGGCCCATGAGTTGGCGGAGCTGCCGGGACTCCCCGGGGTGGTGGATCCACGCGCGCCCCATGGGCAGGAACGATGGGAGCAATCGGCGCTGCTGGCCCGACCCTCGTTCTGCGGGCGGGACGACGACGTCATGGCCTGTGCCGACGTCCTGCGCCGTGGTGGCGACGCTCCGGTGGCGCTGGTGCTTGGTGGTCCGCCTGGCATCGGCAAGTCGTCGCTGCTGCGGGCTGCGTTGCGAGAGGCTGGTGTGCTGGACGAGCACGCCGCGTTGGCATGGGGCGCCTCCGACGCCCTGCAACCAACGCCATACGCTGCCATCGTTGGCATGGTCCGCGCGTTGGCTCGTGCGCCGGCGGGACATCCAAGGGCGCCAGCACGAATCACCCAGCTTGTGCATGGCCTCGCCGCCTTCTTGAAAGACGCCCAGGAGCAACAAGAACTGCTGGCCCTGACCGACGTCATCCGGGACCTGCTGGGTGCCGGCGATGACCTCGATGACGACGTCGCCGAACGCCGCAGCCCTCGCACGCTGCGCACCTCGATTCGCCGGGCAGTGCTGTTGATTGGCAAGGCATTGCTGGCCCGCGCGGGCGATGACCGACCGCTGGTTTTCGTCGTCAGCGCTGCCGAGGCCATGGACGCGCCCACGCGGGACTGCCTGACGTTCGTGGCCCAGCGCCTGGGACCACGGGTGCGGGTGGCGCTGTTGTCGTCGTCGTCAAAGCTCAAGCTGCCGGCGGCCTTCGAGGAGATCTTTGCTGTCACCCGTCGCGACGTCCGACCACTGAAAGAGCCCGACACCCTCGCGGTGGCGCGAGACCTCCTCGATGTCACCGACGACGACCTGGATGACGATGTCCGCCGCTGCCTGACGACGCTGGCCGAGCGCGCGAAAGGTTCGCCGTTGTTTGCGGCCCATGCCGTGCGCTGGGCTGTCGAGGGCGGCTACATCTCGCGACACGGTTTCATGACCGGAGGCTGGAGTTCCACGCGGATCGACGTCATCGGCAGCCGCTTGCCCAACCGCATCGACCGACTGCTGTCGGCGCGCGTGCAGCGACTGCCCACCGCCGCCCGCCAGGTCCTTGGCCACTGCGCCGCTCTCGGCAGCACGTTCTTGCCGGCAGCCATCGAGTTTGTCGGCCTGCGCCTGGGACTGTCCCGCGACGAGGTGCAACAGGCGGTGCGTCTGCTGACGGAAACAGGGTTTCTGGCCCGCAGCCAACGACGGCCAGGAGCACCGGTCTTCATCGACGACGACAACAACGACGCCCTGCTGGTCTTTGAACATCCGCTGTTGCGGGCGGCCGCCGAGCAGGCTTTGTCCGACGATGAGGCCAAAGCGGTCCACGGCGTTGTCGCCGACGCCCTGGAAGCGTTGATGGACACCCGTGCAGTGGCGCCCCAATTGGCCCGCCACCACAAGCTCGCCGAACGGCGACGACGCGCCGTGGAACACCTCGTGGTGGCCGTGCGTCGAGCCCGCCGCCTCGATGATCGACAGGGGGCCATCACCATGGCCAACGAGGCCCTGGAACTCGTGTCGACCGACGAGCGCGACGTCGTCTTCACGCTGCAGCTCGAGCTGTCGGCCGTGCTGGAGTCGAGCGCCAGCCAGGGAGAGAAGGCCCAGCGGACCCTGAAGGACACCCTCAAGCAGCTGGTGCGGGCCGCCGACAAGACCGGCGCCCCCCATCGCCAGGCGCTGGCGCTCAGCCGGGTAGCCCGCTTCAATCTCTTTCTGGGCGACGTCACCAAGGCCGAAGAGGCCGCCCTGCGGGCCCTCGCCCGGGCTCGTGAAGTCACGCCGCCCTCAGACATCGCCGCCACCGATGGCAGCGTCGACGTCGACACGCCCCCCCGTGGCCAGCAACTTCAACCAGCGTCGGCCCGCCAGCAGGCCGGCAGGCGTGGCTCCTCCGACACGACCCGGGTACGCGACGTCTTGCGCCTGCTGGCTTTGATCCGCTTTGCGGCCCGCGACGTCGATGGTGCTCGCCGTGCCCTCGACGAAGCCCGCCGGTTGACGCCGACAACGGAGCGCCGCGTCCTTGGTGGCATCGAGCACCAGACGGGGCTGTTTCTGTTGGAGCGCAACGACCCCCTCGGTGCCCTCGAGCATCTGCTGGTGGCCTTTGCCCACAAGCGCGCCACCGCTGACCTCGCGGGCGAAGCGGCCTGCCTTGACGCCATCGCCGACGTCTATGTGCGCTCAGGCCATCTGTGGACAGCGTTGTCGTTGCTGGTGCGAGCTTTGGCGATCCGCGAGGCCATCGGCGACGATGGCGGCTTCGCCCAAAGCCTGAAGAACCGTGCTGATGTGCTGTTGATGACCGGCGACGTCGAGGCCGCCTGTCTTGAGGCGCAGCGCGCCCGGGTCC
>CAJBHN010000304.1 GCA_903952805.1 uncultured Myxococcales bacterium
CCCGACAACACCCGGCGCCGCGACCGGTCATGCCCCGCCACCCGCCCGATGGTCGGGCCGCCAAGGGCATCGAGAAAGGCAACGAGGCCGAGGGTGACGTCGACGCCCGCATCAACGAGAGCGGTGGCGTCGACGACAGAGACGGCAGCCGTGGTGTTCACATCCCAGAGGTAGCGTCGCCGCCGTCGACGTCAACGGCGGCACTTGGCGATGCTCAGCGCAGTCGGTCGGCGGCGGCGTCGACCGCGCTGTCGTGGGTGGCGCCGTCGAGAATGGTCGGGGCCTTGCCTCCCCCCAGGTTGGTCGCGATGTGGGTCCAGCGGGCGTCGACGGTGGCGGTCTCGTCGGCGCTGCCGCCAAAGACCTTGGCCTTGACGTCGGTGAAGCGCACGCCCTCCAGCTCGCGCTGGAAGGCAGAGCGGGTGCCCATGTCTTGGGCCGAGCGCAGGCTGGGCGCAAACATCGCCCCCATCCCCGCCATGTTGGCCGACGCGAAGCCCTGCAGTGGGGTGGCGATAAGGTTCAAGCGGACGTCTTTGCCCTTGAGAGCGCCGGTGGCCTCCAGGCGGGCCAGGCCAACGGCGGCGACGCGGCCACCCATCGAGTAGGCGTTGATGGTCAGAGGCGCGTCGGGGTTTTTGTCGAGGGTGCTCTTGACGGCCTTGGCGAAGTCGTTGGCGCTGTCGCCCAGACGGCGGGACTTGTCGTCCCAGGCAAAGGTGCCCAGCGCCTCGCCGGTCTTCTTGGTGCGCTCGCCGAGGGGCAGCACGCTGGCGGGGTTGTCGTTGATGCCGTGGACCGTGATCGTCGTCCCCCTGGTGGCGTCGCCGCCCTGGGCCATCAAGCGACCAGCGCCGTTGCTGCCGCCAATGGCGTCCATCTCGGCGTCTTCATTCTGGGTGCGGATGGCCTCGGCTCCCTGGTTGGGCACCACGCCGGCGTGGCGGGCGCGGGCGGCCGCCTGTTGGGCGGGGTCGCTGAGGGGGCGGGTCCAATCGGCCTGGGGCTTTTCACCTTCGGTCGTCGTCACCGGCGTGGCCTTCGGCGGCGGCGGCGCCTCGACGTCTCGGCTGCGGGTGATGCGGGGGCCGGCGGCGGAATTGATTGGACTTGGCATGACCCGGGTATCGGATGCGGCGCAGCCTCCGTGCCCCGGTCGTTTGACGGATGGCGCAAACCCCCTTGCGTCCATGTCGAGATCCGAGCCACCTTGCCTACGGGAGAGCCACAATGAACCTTTTCACGTCAGCCATGATCGCTGCGATGCGCTTTGTCGTCGTCAGCATCACCGGTGCTGTCATCGTCGCGGGTAGCGCCTGCGAAGGCCCCGGCCAGCCAGCGTCCTGCAGCGAAAACACCGATTGCGCCGCCGACGAACTGTGTGTCGCCGGCTTGTGCCGCGCCCCCGTCATCGCGGGCGAAGGCGAGGGCGAGGGCGAAGGCGAAGGCGAGGGCGAAGGCGAGGGCGAAGGCGAAGGCGAAGGCGAAGGCGAAGGCGAAGGCGAAGGCGAAGGCGAAGGCGAAGGCGAAGGCGAAGGCGAAGTGCCCATCACGCTGCAGATAGCTGCCCGGCAGACGCCGGACGTGCTCAGCGGCGGCGGTTTCACCCTTCGTGGCGGCCCCGCCGGCAACGACGTCCCCGTCACCGTGCGCGGAGCCCGCTTCACCTTGAAGCCCCGCCTGGGAGGTGTTCGATGAAGTTCCTGTCAACCATGACCGCGCTGAGCGTCGTGCTCGCGGTCAGCGCCAGCGCTGGTGGGGTCGGTCCGGGCCACCCCTATACCTGGGTCGGTCACCTGGAGACCGCCGCCGGGCCCGTCGATGGTCCGGTCGCCGCCATCTTCACCGTGACCACCGCCGCTGGCGTCGTACTGGACGAGCAGACCGAAAATGCCCTGGTCGTCGTCGACGGCGACTTCGTCGTCGACCTGCTGGTGCCGGTCACGCCCGACCCCCTGTTTCTCCGCGTCACCATCAATGGCGTGGCGCTCGAGCCGCCCGCACGATTGCCCCAGGGGTGGCCCCGGGCTGTCAGCGCCGACGTCGCCGACATCGCCGACGTCGCCGACGAAGCCCGGGCCGTCGGCCCCCTGACGACGGTGATGTCCACCGAGCGACTGGCCAGCGGTGCCATCGTCGTGCCGCTGGCTCGCGTCACGGCTTTTCCGGCAGCCTTCGCCGACGGCGACCAGGGCCTCGCCTTCGTCGCTGGCACCACCCTCGACTTCAGCGCCGGCACCATCGGCATCAAGGCCGCCAGCCTGCCCGGCACTGCCTTTGGCGGCGTCCCCCAGGTCGCCGACCTCGCTGATGGCACCATCGCCGCCGCAGACCTCGGGACCGCGTCGGTCCTGGCCGCCGACCTCTCGGCGTTGCCGCTGACCAAACTCGCGGCCAACACCCTCACCGGGCGCCACTTTGGCTCCACCCGCACGACGTTGTTCGAGGTCACCGAACCTGGCTGTCCCGAGCCAGTCGGTCAGGTCCTCGAGAGCCCGACCTGTCGCTTCCAGGGCGCTGTGACCTGTACCGGTCGTATCGGGGTCAACACCTTCACGGGGCACGTCCCCTGCGCCGCCACCAACCGGACGACCGAGTGTTTCACCGGTTCCAGCAGCGATTGTCCCAACACGCCCGCCGGCGTTCTGGTGTTTCCATGAATCGCATCACGCTGGTCATCCTCGCGACCCTGACGGCGTCAGCCGCTCATGCGAACACGTTCTTGTTGACCGGCGCCCTCGACGACGGCGCCGCCCCGGCGAATGGGTTGTTCACCTTCGAACTCGCCATGGTCGGCGCCGACGACGCCGTGCTGTGGGCAGAGCAGCAAGACAACGTCGTCGTCGTCGACGGCGTGTTCGCCATTGACGTCGGTGCCGCCATCCCCCTCCCCGCCGGCGTGCCGGCGCCAGCCCGTTTGCGCGTGAGCATTGAGGGCGACGAGCTGCCGGCCTTCTTGCTGACGTCGTTGGTCCAGGCCGACCGGGTGTCGGTGGCTGATCAGGCCGCCACGTCGCCCACGGCGACGCAGATGGGCACCGTCACGGCCGCCAATGCGGTGCGGACCAGCGCCCTGGCAACAGCCGGCGGACCGACGGCCCCGTTTGCGGCGGTCAGTGGACTGCCGGCCGGCGTCGCCGACGGCGACCAGGGCACCGACGTCACGTCGGCCGGCGCCGGCCTGACCCTCGGTGACCGCACCCTCAGCGTCGTCACCCCCACCGCCGCCGACCGCTTCGCCGCCGGCGCCATCGCCGGCACCCGCTTTGGAACCGGCGCCATCACCGATGCCAAGGTGGCCACCAACGCCGTCACCGGCGCCAAGGTCGGGGCGGACCTCAGCCGCGCCGACCTCAGCGCCGTCGTTGGCGAAGCCAAGGTCGCCGGCAAGGCCATCTTCAGCGCCACCGCCGCCGGCTGTGACGGCACGCCCTTTTTGTCGACCCGGAGCAGTTGCGACACCCGGACGTGCCCCTTCACGCTCCCCAACGGCATCGAGATCAACGGGCGGGTTGGCTGCGATGGCACCGGCTGCGGTCAGTTCGCCACAACCTGCGTCAATAGCCGCCTCGGCGTCTTGGTGACCCCATGAACACGTTCATCGCCGGAATCGCTGTCGCCCTGCTGGCGTTGCCGGCTGCCGCCTTTCCCGTCGTCGCCATTGAGGGCGTCGTCGCCCGCGGCGACGCCCGCGTCACCGACGTCTTCACCGCCACCATCGAGGTCCTCGCCGACAACGGTGATGTGCTGCTGACCGACACCGAGCCATCGCTCAGCGTCGAGGACGGCTTCTTCAGCGTCGACGTCGACCTCGCCCCCGCCGTCGCTGCGCTGCAGGACGGTCAGACGCTGACGGTCACCCTCGACCTTGGCGATGGCGTGGCGAGCACCACCCGCCTCGGCTCCATCTGGCGCGTGGCGTCGGCGGCCAGGGCGGACAGCGCCACCGTCGTCCTCGTCGCCGACGCCCTCGGCGACATCCCCGCCGCCGACCTCATCGCCGACGTTTCACCACTGGCCGTCGCCATGGCATTTGCGAACGTGGCGGGCGTCCCCGCGTCCATCAGCGATGGCGTCGACAACGGCACGGTTGACGCCCTCACGGGGCTGGCCATCGCGGGCGGTATCCTCAACGTGGCGGCGGGCGGCGTGACCGACATCGCCCCGGGCACCCTCACGGGCGCCCAGCTGCAGGATGGCACCGTGACGTCGACCCAGCTCGCCGCCCTGACTGCGGTCAAGGTCGCCGACGGCACCCTCACCGCGGCCAATTTCGCCAACGGGGCCTTCGCCACGACGACCGACGTCACGGGTACTGCGTCGGTGTTCCGGAATCCGGCCGGCTGCGCACCCGGCTTGACGAGTGCCTCCACCCCGAGCTGCGAGCGGGTCGGGTGCGGGACCAACGCCCTCCGGACCTGCATCACCCGCACCTGCGAGGACGTCGGCCCCACCCCGTCGGCTGGCACCCGCTTCTGCATCGGAACCGCTGAGGGCTTCGAGTTGGTGGGTCGGCTGATCAAAGACCCCTGAGATGCCCGCGTTCGCAGGACGCCGCCGGGCTGGCGACGTCGTCGGCTGTACCGTTGCGTCAGGGCGGGCATCCGGGTCAACCTCGGTCGAGGGAGTCCACCATGATTCGTTTCACCCGAGCTCTTCTCGCAGTGCTCCACGTCACCACCTTGCTGGGAGGTGTGGTCACAGCGACCGGCTGCGGCGCCCCGGAACAGCCTGCCTCCTGCGGCCAGAACGCCGACTGTGAGGCCGACGAACTCTGCGTCGCGGGTCTCTGCCGTGCCCCGGGCGAAGAAGGCGAAGGTGAAGGAGAAGGCGAAGGAGAGGGCGAAGGAGAGGGCGAAGAGCCCCTCGGCCCCATCGTTTTTGAGACGCCGGCCTTTGCACCGGCGGATGCCGATCTGGTGCTGTCATGGACGGCGCCGGGCAGGACGTGCAGTGCCTTCGTTGGCACCACCCCGCTGGTGTCGCTGAGCGCCACCAGCGCTGTGCTGCAGCTCCGCATCGCGGCAGCAGTCGTTGTTGAGCTTCGCTGTGATGGCGAGGCCCCGGTCTCCCGGACCATCCAGCTGTGGCGGACCTCGGGGCACGCGGTTGCGAGCGACGGCATAACGACCTGGCAAGTGGACCCGGCAGGTCTGGCAACAGAGTGCGTCTGGGAAGTCGATCCACGCGGCATTGGCGCCGGAGCGACGACGGTCACAACCGTTGAAAGCGGCTCTCTTGGCCCTTTTGGTGAGTCAACCGACGTTCGCTTGACGGCCTGCCGCCTCACGGAGCAGCCGGTGCCGCCTGAACCCCAGACGGGCACGTTTGCCATCGTCGTCGAGCCCAGCGTCGTCGCCTACGAGGTTGATGACGTCGACGAGGCCACGGGCACGGTGACCTTTGCGGTGACGGCCACCGGTGCGGACCGCTGCAGCGTTGCCGGAAGCGAAACAGTCCGGAGCGGGCCCGATGAAGGCCGGTTCCTGGTCACGGTCGTCGGCACCGATTTGTTGTTCGGTCAGCGTGTGGTGGCGGCGGCCAGTTGCCGCCTGGGGACAGAGGCGCCGGTGGCCAGCAGCAACACCATCGACATTTTCCGTGGCGACATCACCTTGGCCAATCATGAGCAATTTGTCAGCGGTGGCCCGGTGGTGATGTTTGGCACCGTGGTCTTCCGCGAGATCGATCCGGTGCCGTTCATCACCCTCAACGCGATTCACTTCCTGGTGGGGGCTGTTCGTATTGAAAACGTCAACAGCGAGGTCTGTGGACCTGAGTCCATCTTCACCGTGAGCCTCGGTCAGGCGAAGGTCATCACCGGCCGAATCGATGCCATCAACGTCTTCAAAACCAATTCCACGTTTTGTCCCGGCGGCTTCGCCCTCGCGTTTGCGGCTCTTCAGGAAGCCAGAGGGGGGGTTCGTTGTCAATCATGTGGGCCTCGAGCGCCTGCTCGTGAGTAACGTGCTGATGACGGCGTCAATTGATGTGGACGACGTAGCCGGTTCGTTGAATTTCAACGCGTTGGAGGACGTGGTTGGCGCTCTCTCCGTCAGCGGTTCCGATTCATTGACGAGCTTCAGCGCGAATGCCCTCCGCTCCATCAGCGGTGACGTCTTCCTCTCGTCAATGGACACGATCGACAGTCTCCGCTTCCCCTCATTGGTCTCCATCGGCGGGACCCTCGATGTGACGCTCGAGTTCTTGGACGAATTGGAGTTCGCATCACTTGTCGATGTCGATCGCGTCCTGATCGAGAACAACATTCGGCTGACCCGACTGGTCTTCTCGTCGCTGGCCCAGGTCGGTTCCGGCGACGTCGGCGACACCTTCACTTTGCGGAACTCAGCGTCAGCGTTGGCTGCAGGTGACACGTTTCGCGTGTTGATGCCGGCGACTCCGGCGATTGTCGACGGGACAATCGTCATCACCGACAACCGCCGCATCACGGCGGAAGCGGCCCTCGCTGTGGCGGCGAAACTCGACAACTCCGCTTCTGGTTTCGCGGCACCGACGGTGACGAACAACCGGCCCTGAGGCTCAGCCTGTTGGACGGAGGTTGCCCCGCCAGCCCCTCACCCCCGGGCTGCGGCCCGGTGAAAGGCGACCCGGAGGGCCCGGTTGCGGGCCAGCGTGCTGTCGCGCCCCAGGTGCACCGTGTTGGCCAACAGCACGAAGGCCCGGCCGCCATCGCCCGCGTCGGGATCGAGCCACAGGCTCGTCCCCGTGAAGCCCAGGTGGCCCACCGTGCGGGCTCCCAGCGCGTCGCCGGTGCTGCCGCCGGGGGTGGCGACGTCGAAGGCGAGGCCGCGCAGCGGGTGGGACAAGGTGCGATATCCGGCGAAGCTCGACAGGGTGTCACCGGGGGTGCGCAGCCGCGTCAGCAGCCGCCCAGCCAGGGCAATGACGTCGTTCAGGCTGGCGAAGAGGCCGGCGTGGCCGGCGACGCCGCCCATGGCGAAGGCGTTGTCGTCGTGGACCTGCCCCTGCACGAAGCGTCGTCGCCACGGGCAATATTCGGTGGGCGCCACCAGGGGCAGGGCTTCGTGGTAGCCGTTGTCTTGCAGGCAGACAAAGCGGGCGCCGGTGCCCTGCGAAAATGGATGGGCCTGCCACAAGGCGTCGAGGCGTCGACCCCGCCGCTGCTGCAGCAGGTCGCCCAGGGCGATGAAGCCGAGGTCGCTGTAGACGACCCGCTGGCCGGGCTCGGTCTCGGGCTCGGTGGCCAACACCGCGTCGACGATGGCTGCTCTGCCGCCGTCTCGGCCCAGGAGATGCGAGCGCTCGGGGTCCGCCCGCAGGGCCTCGAAGTACGGACGATGGGCGGGCAGGCCGCCGCTGTGGGACAGGGCGTGCTCGACGCTGAGCCCGGGCCAGCGGGGCCAGGGGCATTCCTGCAGTTCGACGATGCCGTCGTCGAGGGCGTCGGCGACCAGGGTGGCGGTCACCAGGAGCTTGGTCAGGCTGGCGGTGTCGTAGACGGTGTCTTCGTCGACGACATGCCGCGTCGACGAGGCGTCGTCGGCGGCGAGGGTGCCGGTGCAAAAGCGGTCGACGTGGCCGTCGGCGTCGACGACGGCGGCGGCGCAGCCCGGGGTGAGGCCGTCGCGGACGGCGGCTTCGAGGACGTCGCGGATGGGGTCAGCCATCGGCGACCAGCGTCGCCACGGCACCGTCGACGTCGAGCCGCGTCAGGCCCCCCAGCGGCAGGGCCAGATTGGGGGATTCATGGCCACAGGGCAGCCCGGCCAGCAGGGGGATGCCCAGGGTTCCCAGACGCTCGACGACGACGTCGATGCCCGCCGGCGCCCGATCGCGGCTGGTGGTGTTGGCGTTGCCATTGGAGGCGGCGGGCTCGTCGCAGCCGGTCAGGTGGCCAACGACGATGGCCGCGACGCCGTCAAACGCGCCTGCTCGTCGCAGCTGCGTGAGGACCCGGTCCAGGCGATAGGGGCGCTCGCCGACCTCTTCGACGACGACGATATGCCCGCGCAGGTCCGGCATCGAGCGGGTCCCGCACAAGGCGGCCAACACCACGAGGTTGCCGGCCCACAGGGGGGCGGTGATGGTCTCGCGAGCACCCGCGGCCGACAGCACCCGCAACGGGGGCAGCAGCGCCGGCGACGCCGTCGTCGACGCCAGACCTGACAAACCCACGCGCCGCGCCGTCACCGCCAGCACGCGGGCGATGCTGTCGTCGGCTTCGCCGACGATGGTGGTGGCCAGGGGGCCATGGACGCAGCGGTCGAGGTGGCCAGCCACCGCCAGGCGCGCAAAGAGGGCGGTGGCGTCGGAGAAGCCCACCACGACGGGCACTCGCGTCGGGATCGACACGTCGTCGACGATGCGGGTCAGGCCGTAGCCGCCGCGAGCCAACCACAGCACATCGACGTCGCTGGCGAGGGCTGCCTCAAGGGCTCGCCGACGGGTGTCGTCGTCGCCGTTGAGGTAGGCGTGGCTGCCGCGCAGGGTCAGGTCCTGGTTGTCGACGCCGTTGTCGACGCCGTTGTCGACGTGATGGCCCCAGGCGCGCAGGGCGGCGATGCCCTGTGCCAGGGCTTCGGGCCGAAAGGGGCTGCTGGGCCCTTCAATGTGGATGCGCACCGGATTCCTGGCTCTGTGCTCAGCGCAGGATGAGGGGGATTTCCAAATCGGCCGCCTCGGTGGGCGGCGCGAATTTCCACTTCTTCATGGTCGACGTCAGGCAGCCTCCCAGGGTGCTGGCGCCGACGACGGCATTGTTGGCAACGGCCCGTTCAACGGTGCCTTTGAGGCCGATGGACAACGTCACGCGGACCTTGCCGGGGATCTCGTCGCCGTTTTTCATCGCACTGTCGACGCAGGCCTGGATGCCGCCCTGGCCATCGCGGACCACCTTGGAGGCGTTGTCGGCGTCAATGGTGGTGCCGGCGACACTGGGGGTCTCGACGCCCACCTTGGGCCCCGTCGGACCGCCCTTGCCGCTGCCAGCCAAGGCCTGCTCTACGTCAGCGGCGCTGGGGGTCCCGGCACCGACGGAGACGAACCCATCGCGGCCGACGCTCGCGGAGGCGACCGAGCCGATGCTGGCTGCTGTGCCAGATCCGGAAGCCCCAAAGGCACCCTTGAGATCGTCGTCGGACAGCGAGGCCCCGGCACGGCCGGCGAGCTTCTTGCCCCCCTTTTTGATGCGGCGGGCCTCATTTTTGGCCTGCTGCTGCTTGATGCACTCGGCGGGATTTGGATTCAGCCGGCATTTGAGAGCGGGGTCGACATCGGCGTCGTCCCAGCCCGGGCCGTCGTCCACCGGCGCCTGCTTGATGCCCGTTGAGACGGCGACGGCGTCGACGACCCGGCGCAACCCGAGGATGTCCAGCTGATAATCGATGACGCCAATGACGACGAGGGCAACGACGACGATGGCGCCAATGCCTGCATACAGCTTGTGCTTGGTGCCGCGGTTGTGCAGCCCGGCCTGCATAATGAACACGCGGGTCGATTCGCGGTTGCCTTCGACCTGACCATCGGCAGCGTGGGAGACGGCGGCGAACGGATCATTGAGGACGGGACCGGGAGCGGCCGGTTGCGGCTGTTGTTGTTGCTGTTGCTGTTGCTGCCGTTGGGCCCGGGCGGCCTCGAAGTCGACGATCTGGGCGCCCTCGTCGAGCGGCGGCGGCGGCGGACGTCGGGGCGCGGGTCCCTCAGCGACGACGGCGGCGAATTCGGGCAAATCCTTCAGGCGCACCCACGAGGTCAACTGCTCGTGCCAGAGGTAGGTGCGCTCGGTGATTTTGCCTTCGCGAAAGAAACGGACCACGTCGCCGGCGGTCGCCGGACCGTGCTGCTTGCCCTTGATCGCCAGGAACCAATCGACGGCACCCGGGCGCGCCGACGGTGCCGACGGTGCCGACGGTGCCGACGGTGCCGACGG
>CAJBHN010000305.1 GCA_903952805.1 uncultured Myxococcales bacterium
GCAGGTGTTGAACGTCAACGCCGACGCCGCCGCCCACCGGCTGGCCCTGGCCATCGTGCCCTTCAAGGTGGTGTTCCTGTCTCCCGAAGACGGCATCCGCGGCGAAGACGGCCAGATCATCTCGGCCATCAACCTCGAGGAGGATTACGACACCATCATCGCCGAGCCCTGGCTGACGTCGGCGACCCGCAACAAGCTCAACGAGATTCGCTCGATGCTGCAGAAGCTGCCGCCGAGCTCGTCGGTGGCGGTGGCGTCGCCGGAAAATCTGGCCCGCGAGCTGTTCACGCACAAGGGCGCCGGCACGCTGATCCGCATGGGTGAGCGCATCCGTTGCCACGACGACCTGAGTTCGATCGACAAGCCACGCCTGGTGACATTGCTGGAAAATTCATTCGGTCGTCGGCTGCTCACAGATTACTTTGAAAAGAAGCCTTTCTACCGCATTTACCTGGCAGACTCCTACCGCGCCACAGCGATCTTGACGATGGAAGCGGGCTTCCCCTACCTCGACAAGTTCGCCGTCACCACCGAAGCCCAGGGCGACGGCGTCGGCGGCTCCTTGTGGCAGCGCCTGTCTCGCGACAATGACCAGCTGTTTTGGCGTTCACGCGTCGATAACGAAGTGAACCCCTGGTACTTTCAACGCTCCGATGGTGCCTATAAAACAGACCGATGGACGGTGTTTTGGTATGGGCTTTCAGAGTATGATGATATCAAGCGTTGCATCGACTGCGCCCTGGCGATGCCGCCGACGTTGAAAGCCCACAGCATCGGGATGACCCCATGAGTGCCAGCAAGAAGCGCATCGGTCTGGTCGGTGCCCGCGGTCACGTCGGCCGCGAGTTGCTCCGACTGCTCGAGGCTGACGACACCTGCGAGGTGGTCTTTGTCTCTTCCCGTGGCGGTGCCGGCCAGCGCGCGGCCGACGCGATTGGCGCCACCGGTCGTTTCGCCGACCTCATCCTGCAAGATTTGCAGCCCGGCGACGTCGAGGCACGGGGCGTTGACGGCGTGGTGCTCGGCTTGAGCAACGGCCAGTCCGACCCGTGGATCAAGGCCCTGTCGCCCCGCACAAGGGTGGTCGACTTGTCCGCCGACCACCGCTTCGACGACGCCAGCACCGGCTTTGTCTACGCGGTCACCGAGAAGCACCGTGACGCCGTGCGCCAGGCCCAACGCGTTGCCAACCCGGGCTGCTACGCCACCGCCGCTCAACTGGCCCTGTGGCCCTTTGAGAGCGACGTCGTGCGGGCCCAGGTCTTTGGCGTCTCGGGCTACAGCGGCGCCGGCAGTACCCCCTCGCCAAAGAACGACCTGCAGCTGCTCGCCGGCAGCATCTTGCCCTACGACCTCGTGGGCCACACCCAGGAGCGGGAAATCCAGCGTCACACGGGCATCGACCTCAGCTTCATGCCCCATGTGGCGCCATTTTTTCGCGGCATCACCGTCACGGTAAGCCTCGACCTGCGCCGGGGCATCGACGTCGACGAAGCCCACGGCATGCTCGCCGAGCGCTTCGCCGACGAGCCCCTCGTGCAGGTGATGAATGGTCCCAATCCGCCGCTGGTGCAGCAGGTCAGGGAGAAAAACGGCGTCATCATCGGCGGCGTCCACGCCGATCCCGTGCAGCGTCGCCTCGTCGTCGTCGCCGTCATCGACAACTTGCTCAAGGGCGCCGCCACCCAGGCCCTGCAAAATCTCCACTTGATGCTTGGCGTGCCCGAGCTCTCCGGAATCACGCCATGACTGCTTCGTCTGTTGGTCCACTGCCTGGCCCTCTATGGGCCAAGGGCCAGGTCAATCTCGACGCCGCTGTGCAGCGTTTCTGTGCTGCCGACGACGTCATCGTCGATCGCGAACTCTTCGTGTTCGACATCCGCGCCACCGCCGCCCA
>CAJBHN010000306.1 GCA_903952805.1 uncultured Myxococcales bacterium
CACCGGTCGCGTGTCCGGCCTCAACCAGATTGCGCTGCCGGCCCTGGGCTTGCCGATTTTGTCGGGTGACCAGGCGACGCTGCGCAAGCTTGCCGCCCACGCCACCATCGAAGACCTGGGTGGTCGTCCCCAGGCCTTCAACGCCTCCGACGACGACCTCGCCACCATGAAGGCCATGCTGCACAGCGGCGTGCGACCCGAGGGCCGCATTAAGTTGATCCACGCCAACCGTGACACGTTGGCGCGCTACGAGTCGGCGGTGGAGTGGGCGGCGCTGCTCGGCGACCGAGCCCTGCTGACGACGGTGGATTCCACCAGCCATGTCTTTGAAGAGAACCTCGCGGAGCAGGGCTTGCTGCTCGACGCCATCAAGCGCCTTCCCTGAGCCTCGCGCGATCCGTCGCCGATGGCGGCGCCGTTGCACACGGTGTCGATGTCACACCGATCACACCGGTCGCATACCAGTGACGACGTCGTCGTCGTCGCCAGCCTCGGGTCAAAGCACACAGGCCATCGAAGCTCGCTGACAGGGTACCGACCTGCGGGGTGTCGACGTCGGCGTCGCCATCCGCGGCCGCGGCGTCGTGGCCTCTCTCGCGCCCAGGTTCATTTCGCACTTCGTCGTTCGACCTGTTTCTCGAGCAGCGTCGGTCTGGTAACTCCCATGGTGGGGTGTCGGTGACGTGCGGTCTCGCGCTGACGTCGTCGATCGAAGGGAGTCCCATGGCTCGAGTTCTCCGGATCGCGTGTCACGATGGCCGGTCAGTACCAGGCGGTCGTCGAGGTCGACGGCCAAGAGGTCGGGCGAAGTTCAGCCTCCCGCTGGCCCTGGTGCTGGTGCTGGCGGCTGCTTGGCCGACGGCCGTGGCTGCGACGGCGCCAGCAGCGCCGCGTCTGCAAGCCTACGTCGATCCGAGCAAGGTCTTTCTCGTCTACAAGCCCGCCGACTGGCAGGTGACCCAGCAGGCGCGCGCCGATTCCTTCGCCATCGCGGTGGCATCGCCGGGCCGCACGTCACGCGTCGACTTTCGCTGGGACCGCAACCCGCGGGGTCACCCCGACGCGGTGGCTGCGCTCGCGGCGTGGCGTCGAGCCCTGGTCCAGGCCATGCCCGGCGCGACCCTCAGCGAGACCTTCGTCGCGCAGGACTCAAGCCGCGCGGTGACGACGGTGCGCTACCGGTCCGCGGGCGGCGCGGTCACCGGGAGGTACTTCTTTGAGTCCACGCCGACGGGGAACTCGTTGCAGGGCTACGTCGCCCTCGAATCGCAGCTGGGTTCGGAGCGACCACTGCTGTTGAACGTGATGTCGAGCCTGGCCTTCGTCAAGGTTCTCCATCGAGGTGGCGACGTCGAAGCTCCAATCGAGGTCGCTCTCGTGGACCGCCGGGCACCTGACGGGAGCCTGGCGATGAAGGCGCCCGCCCATTGGGATTTTCTCGCTGGGCGGGGACGCGTGATCACGGGCGCGCCAGGGGGAAGCGCCGGGTTCATCTCCACCGCATTGGCGGGAAACCCGATGCTGCCTGGCGCCACCGTGGCCCAGGGCGTCATTGCCACCACCTACCTGCAACCGGCCCGGGCACTGCTGTACGTCCTGGCCGGGTTCGGCCACCGCAACGCGGTGGTGCTGTCGGCCACCGTCGACCGGGCCACGATGGCCGAGTGCCCGTCTCAAGCCGGCACACAGTGTGAGGCCGCCGACATCACGGCGAAATGGACGTCTGGCGGCGGTGTGAACTGCCTGGGCGCGTTCAAGGTCATCAACACGATGCCAGGCATGACCGGCCAGTGGTCGAGCATCGTGGCGGGGATCTGGGGACCGGAGAAGGACCTCCACCGCACCTACCCGATGCTCGCCGAGGTGGCGTCGTCCTACGCCATCAACGACCGCTACGCGCAGGCCTACATCCAGGCTGGCCTGGCCAATCTCCGCCGCCTGCAGGAGCAGACGGCGGCGGCCGCCCGTGGACTGAACCAGGCGCGCGAAGACAACCAGGCCGGCTGGGAAGCGAGGCAGGCGCGCAAGGACTACATGGATTCGAAGTGGGACGACTACCGCCGAGGTCAGAGCTATTGGGTCTCCGATCTCGAGGGAGGGAAAGTCTATCAGACCGACAATTGGGGCACCCGGGACACCGTGACCGGGGGTGTGATCGGAAACGGTGGGTGCCTACACGGTGTCCTGGGGGGCTTCGCTCTCCCAGAACGGCTCCCACCAGTCG
>CAJBHN010000307.1 GCA_903952805.1 uncultured Myxococcales bacterium
AACGCACTTCTCGGGCCTCTCGCCGAGAGCAATCCCGACGGACTCGTCGTGATGCGGCGGGCGACGGTCCGCGCTGTGGACGAGACCGTCCACCACAACCGCTCCTTTGTGGAGGTCTTGCCACCGCGCAGCGCAACCCAGGCCCTGTTGGGTGGACCTGCTGCCGACGTCGTTGAACTGGCCATCGGCCGCTTGCTGTGGCGCGGCTTGCCGATGCAGTCGGCCACGTTGCTTTTGGCTGCTCTGGTGTTGCTCATGGTCGTGGTGTCGGCGTTGGGACCTCGCATCGACATGGCGACCACATGCACTCGGTGTGGCGCGCCGTCGAGTCGCCGAGCGGACGGGCCCGAGGTTCCGTCCCAGACCTGCGCGGCCTGCTTCCACGCGTTTGTGTCGACGAAGTCTCGAGTGGATGCTGCGGTCCGAACCCTGCGCGAGCGGTCAATCTATCGCCGTCGGCATCGACGAGCGCGTCTGATGGTCATGCTCAGCGTTTGGCCCGGAGCCGGACACCTTTTTGCAGGGGCAGGGGCACGAGGAGGGGTGTTTGCCGTTGTCGGTACTGCCAGCGCCCTCGCGGCCCTGGCAAGCAGCGACGGATGGCCTGGTCCACGAATGCACGGAGACATGCCGGTGTGGATGCTGGTGGCGCCTTTTGGGGTGGCGTTCTGCGTGGTCCTTGCCGTCTCTGTTCGCAGCGCCCTGGGACTGGCCGCCGAAGAACGCCGAGGTTCCCGATGAGTTTGCGCGGCACCCTTGGCGACTTTGGCATCGCCGACATCCTGCAGTTGATCGGGCATCAGGCGAAAACCGGCGTCTTGATGCTGAAGGATGGTGACGTCCACGTCGACATCTCATTCGTCGACGGCAACGTGGTCAAAGCCCAACAGAGCCTGCGGGACAAGGCTGATCTGCTCGGCAACATCATGGTTCGTGGCCGCGCTCTGCAGCAGAGTCAGTTGGACGAGGCCCTCGAGATCCAGCAGCGCACGCAGCGCCGACTCGGCGACATTCTGGTCGAATCCAATGCCGTCGATCGTTCCACGATCAAGGAGTTCGCGCGTCTCCAGACGACCGAGACGATTTATCGCCTCTTTGGTTGGCGAGCTGGAACCTACGAATTCGTCGCCGAGCCCGTCGACTACGATGAGGCCAGTTACGCCCCGATTCGATCCGAAAATATCCTCATGGAGGGATTTCGGATGGTCGATGAGTGGCCAGCCATACGTCGCTTGATTCCTTCGATGCTGTGTTCGTTCACCGTGCTGAAGCAACTCCCCTCGCCATCAGGGAGTGAGCATGTCGACGATGACTTGCTGGCTGGTCTCGACCACGCGCTCTCGGACGACGACGCCGTTCGTCCCCCGCCGCGGGCCATCACCACCGCCGATCGTCGCGCATTCTCGTTTGTCGCCCCCGGACGCACGGTGGCAGAGATGGTTGACCTCTCGCGCATGGGCGAGTTTGAGACGTGCAAGTCCCTGGCGACGCTCGTCACCAATGAAATTCTCGCGGTCGTGGCGCCATTGGCGCCGCCGAAGCGGGCTGTGGATGTGTGGAAGGCCGCCCTGGCCGGTGAGCGTCGCTCATTGGGGGTGCGGGTCGGCGTCGGCGTGGCGGCGGCCATCCTGGTTGGCGGACTCGTGCGTGGGGCGTCGTTGTTCGACGGCGGGTGGCTTCATGGTGCCCACAAGCTCGGGATTGTTTCGGGCCTGCGCGACGTCCAGGGTCAGATCCAACGGCAAAAACTGCTGAAGGCCCTCGCGGTATTTCAACTGGAACACGGACGGGCAGCCCACCAACTCGACGAACTTGTGGCCGCCGGGCTCATCACTGCGCAGGATGTGCATGGACCCTACGTGGATTCCTTCGTGTATCGTGAGGTCGACGGTGGCTATCTGCTTGCCCCGCCCTTGCGATAGCGCTTCTGCCGTCCGCTTCCACGACCAGAGAGGCAACGCACGATGAACGGTCATGGCTGAGCCTCCCAATTTCACTGGGATTCCATCTGCTGGCTCGGAGGCACCATTGCGCCCGGGGCCGGGGGGGGCGGACGGCAGTCGTCCGGACATTTCGGTTCGGGGCTCTCTGCGTGCACCGCGCTCGGGTTTGAAGGCCAGCAGCGGTGGCCTGGTCATCCGTGTCGTCGTGATGTTGACCGTCGCCATCTTGGGAGCATTGGCTCTTGGGCCTCGCTTGGTGCGCGCCGACCTGCCCACTGACCCGAGCCTGCTTGGAACGCCTGCCCGCGGGGTCGTGAAGGCCGATCGTGACTACGCGTTGGTGGACGACGAAGTCACCGATGGAAACCGGCGGATGTCATCGGAGTCGTCGTTGGCGGTGTGGGATCTTGACGACGTCAAAGGCCCAAGAAACGGTCAGGTGCTGCAGAAGGCGTTGGTGCGGACCGCCGTGGCGATTGAAACGACGAGGCGCCTGGTCCCCGAAGGCCAGCGGGAGAGCGATGAGCTTCCGGCGCTGAAGGCCTTCGACGAAGTACGAGCTGTTGTCGCCGGCGAACTGGCTGCAGCCAGCCTTGAGGCACCGCGCGACCTCGAATGGCGAGCGATGGTGACGGTGTTGTGGTTTGCACCAGGTGCCGCCGACGCCGTGGGTGCCGTCATTGGCGCTGCCTTCCTGGAACCCATTGTGAACACGCCTCCTGGCGGGCCACTCGCGAGCATCGGGCAGCTACGGGTTCGCGGTGTCCGAAGCGGCGAAGAGCATTCTGTCGACGCCAAGGATGTCGGCAGCGTTGGTGAGACTCGTGCCCGCGTCGAACGTCATGTGTCGTCGGCGCTCACTGAGTTGCTCCCCGCGCATCAGCCCTCGAGTTGGGGTGAGAGCGCGTCATCGCTGACGCGTTGGGTGGCTTCGCACATCGGTCCCAACTTGACCTGGAACGCTGCTGAAACCGAGGCCCGTCGTCGTCTCGCGGCCGAGCGTGTCCCGCCGGTGATCGTGCGAGCGTATCGAGGTGAAACCGTTCTTCGCCCTGGTGAGGTCATCACAGCCCGTCACCAGTTGCTCGTGCGCGCGATGGCCGTGCAGCAAGCCGACGAACTCCGAACCCGCGCCACCGTCGGCACCGGGTTCTTCGTCGCGCTCGTGTGCGGCGTCGTCTATCTTTTCGGAGCACGCCGCGTGTTTCAAAGGCGGCTTCGCAGCCGTGACATCATTTTCCTCGGCTCATTGGTCGTCGTCGAACTCGGACTCCTGGTTGTCGCCGACGTCGCCTCGCCATGGGTCGTGGCCAGCGTACCTGGCATGCATGCCGTGATGCTTGCCTATGCGCTGCCGGTGGCGTTTGGACCCATGTGCGTCCGTTTGACCCTGCCTCCCGACGTCGCCCTCCTCTTTGCGCTGGTGGTGGCCATCCTCGGCGGCGTGGTGGTCGAAGGTGGGATGGCGTGGGCCGTTGCCACGACGTTGGGGGCCATGAGTGGCGTCGCGGTGGTGACCGGCGGGCCTCGACGCCTCACCCTGTTGTTGGCTGGCGTCGTCGCCGGTGTCGTTGGCGCCTGCGCGACGCTCACACTTGAACTCTTCCGCGGCGCGCTGACTGGTTCAGCGTTGTTGGCTTTGTTGTCGGCATGCATGGTCGGCGGCATTGCTTCGGGCGTGGTCGCGCTTGTGTGTGTTCCGGTGGTCGAACGCCTGTTTGGCTATGTCACCGACCAGCGATTGTACCGCCTGGCAGACCTCAACAACCCCTTACTCAAAGACCTCATCGTGCATGCCCCGGGCACATGGCACCACAGCGTGCGGGTCGCGGTATTGGCGGAGCATGCCGCCGTCGCCATCGGTGCCAATCCGCTGCTGGCCCGAGTCATGTCTCTCTACCATGACATTGGCAAGATTGTGCGGCCGTCGTCATTCCGTGAGAACCAGATGGGCACCGACAATCCCCACGACCGAATCACGCCGGAGGAAAGCGCCACCATATTGAGGGGTCACGTCGAGGAGGGGTTGGCGTTGTCGCGTCGGCATGGCTTGCCCGATGCGGTGTCGTGCATCATCGAAGAGCACCACGCCGATAGCGTCATGGAGCCGTTTCTGGAGAAAGCTCGTCAACGCGTCAGGGACCTTGGGCAGTCCGACGTCGTCGTCGACGTCGCAAACTTCAAGTACGGTGGCCGACGACCGCAGTCGAAAGAGTCGGCTCTGGTCACCTTGGCCGACCACATTGAGAGCGCAGCCCGAGCACTGAAGGACGACACTGGCCCCGAGAAACTGGCCGATATCGTTGATGCTTTCGTCAATCGCGCGCTGACAACGGACATGTTGGCAGCCTGTGATGTCACGTTGAAGGAACTGGAGCGCGCCCGCGCTGCGCTCAAGGATGCCCTCATCGGACTGTATCGGGGTGACGTCGAGCGTGACAGAATCGTCTGATGGGACTTGTTGTGGTTGGACGCCGCTTGCTCGGCGCTGATGATGAAGCGGCTGTCACCGCCGCCAAGGCGGTCTTCAAGGCTGCCAGGCTGGGCAAGGTTGATGTTTCGGTGACGTTCGTGATCGACGCCGAGATCCGC
>CAJBHN010000308.1 GCA_903952805.1 uncultured Myxococcales bacterium
CCGCAGTCGCTCGACGGCCGTCTTGCTGGCGTTGCCGGTGGTCACGACGTCTTCGACCACGGCGACGCGGGCGCCGCTCGGCACATGCTTGGTACCTTCAAGAAAGGCACCTGTGCCGTGGCCTTTGGCCTCTTTGCGGACGTAGATGGCGTCAAGTTCACGACCGTGCAGCGTGCACCACATCGACGTCGCCGACGCCAGCGGATCAGCCCCCAGGGTCAGGCCCCCAACAGCGGCATGGCGGGGCCAATTGGCGTTTGGGTGGAGCACTTCGGCGCGATCAAGGAGTTCCGCAAAGCAAGCGCCGACGAGGACATGGCCCTCGCCGGTGAGCGCAGCCTGCTTGCAGTCGATGTAAAAATGAGAAGCCTGTCCGGAGGACAGCACCACGGGACGCTCCTCGTACGAGAGTTCCCGCAACAGGGCCAACAGGGCCACGCGTTGACTGACGAAGCTGTCTGGCAATGCCATCGGCGCCTCCCCTATTTTCGCTTCACGATGACGCGGGCTTTATTCGACTTCTGAGAAAAACCACGAGCCTGCGGAGGATCCGTGGGGAGCCGACCCTGGTCGATCTCCTGCTCCGGCTCCTGCTCGTGCTCCGCTGCCTCGAGCGTCTCGACGTCGTCACTCTGCTGCTCATCGACGGCAGCAATGACGACGGAAGCCACCACGGGGGGGCTGACCGGTGCCGAGTTCACCCAGGCTGACGTTGGCGCTGGCGACCATGCAGGCGGAGGGGGGGCTGACGGTGGGCTCGAAAAACGAGACGGTGTTGGCGACGACGACGACGACGACGACAAGGGCCGCGTGGACGGCGCCGAACTGGAACGCTCGTTGCCCGACTGGCGCCCAGCCATGCTGGCGGTGTCGCCCATATCGATGCTGCCGCGAAAGCAGGCGCCGTCGACGATGATCACGCGGGGGGAATACACGTCCCCCACCATCCGGCCTTCACGGGTGATTTCGACCGACTCGCTCGCATGAATGTTGCCGACGACGACGCCACTGATGACAGCGTTTTTGACCATGACCTCGGCCTTGACGATGCCTGTGGGGGCCACCACCAGGGTGCGGTTCAGCTCAATACGGCCGTCCACCCGACCAAGCACATGAAGGTCTTCGTCGCCGGACAGGGTGCCCTGAACGCGGACGGAGTCGCCGATGACGGTCACATTGATTTCGGTACCGGGATTGGTCTTGGAGATTGCCATCTGGTCCTGCTTTGGGCGGTGCCCGGGACTCTGCGAACGGTCCGTTGGGCGGAGACCTCGTCAGAGGGCTCTCAGCGTTCCATGTCGACGTTGCCTTTGAAAACGGCGCCGTCGGCAATCAGAATTCGGGGAGCCTTGATGTCGCCGACCATGCGGCCATCGCTCTTGAGCTCGACCTTCTCGTTGGCGGTGATGTTGCCGGTAACATTCCCCGAGACTTCGACGTGACGGGTCTCGATGTCAGCTTCCACGATGCCGCTGTTTTCGACGATTAAACTGGCGGTCAGGCTGATACGACCCTTCACCGTTCCGCGAATGGTGAGGTCCTCGTCGCCGGTGATTTCGCCGTCGATGACGATGCTGTTGCCGATGACGGTACTGGCCATGGGTTTCTCGCAGAGGTTCAGGTGGAAACAGACGAGCAGACAGGCGAACTGAAACGCCCATGCTGACAACATGTCAGAGGCCGGGAGGGAGCCGAACGTCCATCTCGATGCGGCCCCTGAAATGGGCACCGTCGGCGATAACCACGCGGGGGGCTCGAATGTCGGCGACGACCGAGGCTTCGGCCGACAGTGAGACGAGGTCCCTGGCCTCGATGCTGCCGCTGACCGAGCCGTAGACGAGCAGGGACTCGACCTCAACGTTGGCGATGATGCGGCCGGTCTCTTTGATCGTCAGGTGCTCTTTGAGGACGATGTGCCCTTCAACGGCGCCCTCGATGATGAGCGGCTCGCTCCCGGCGAGGATGCCCTTGATCGAGATTCCTCTTCCGATGATGCAGGGCTGGTCTGCCATGAGCGCCTCCGACTGATGACCGCGCGAAATCGACGTGACCAACGTGATGATCGCGCTCACCGTAGAAGACCAAGCCCCACGCCGTCAAATCAACGTGTCGTCGACGGCACCGTCAGCGTTGGCGAAAACCCGCGACCGAGACATCGTCGGCGGTGACCACGACCCGCACTTCGCCCTCCACGGCCGTATCCCAGGCGCGAGCGCCGGCAGTCTCCCAGCGGGCTTTGACCTCGGGACTTGGGAAACCAAACGTGTTGTGACGACCGGTGCACAAGATCACGTGCGCTGCCCCGACCGCCCCCACAAACGCTGGCGTCGACGAGGTCCGCGAGCCGTGGTGGCCAGCCTTGACCACCTGGGCCCGCAGACGGTCTTGAGGCACCGTCGCCAGCAACAACTCTTCGCCCTGCGCCTCAAGGTCGCCGGGCAACAGCACGCAGGAGGCCCCAAGACACAGTCGCAACACCAACGAGTTGTCGTTGGCGTGAAGTTCCCGGTACGTCGGCGTCCCCTCGGCCGGCGCCGGCGCCAACACGTCAACGACGACGCCACCGATGTGATGACTCCCCAACAAGGCAGGCGTGCTCTGCACATGCGGTTGGCCAACCGCTGCAATCAACGGCGCCATCAAAGGGCCAGGTCGTATGGCGTCGCCAGCCATCCACAACCTCGTCACGGGCATGGCCTGGGCCACGGCCCGCAGACCGCCGGCATGGTCCGGGTGGGGATGACTCACCACCATGATGTCGATCTTTTCGATTCCCCGCCGTTGCAGAAACGGCACCACCACCCGTTTGCCAGGCTCAGCCAGCGCTTCGGCTCGCCCCTCGTCGGTGGCCTTGGGATCGAACGGGACGCGGCCGCCGGCGTCAATGACCATGACCGTGTCATCAGGAAACTCGACGACGACAGAGTCACCTTGACCAACCGGCAGAAACGTCACTCGCAAGGCCCGTGGCTCCCAGGCAGCGACCGCGAATCCGGCGACGACAGCAGCGACACAAACGACCATCCACCGGGTCTTGCCGAGCATGGCCAGGGCTCCCGCCAACAACGAGGCCAGCATGCCGACTCCGGCGATCACCACCGACGGCGGCTCGATGCATCGGACGCCCGGCAAAATATCGGCAAAACCAAATACCAACGACTCCAGCAGCAGCGCGGCCTGGCCACCACACCAGGTCACCCAGGGCCAATCACAGATGGCGCCGACGACGCCACACAGCAGCGCTGGCAACTGCAGGGCGCTGGCCACCGGGACCAGCACGATATTGGCGACCAGACCCGCTGGCGCCACCTGACCAAAGAGCCACGCCGACAAGGGCAAGGTGGCAAAGCCCGCCGTCAACGACGCCACGATGGCCGGGCGAAACCCCAGCAGCGCTGCCCACAATCTGGCCGGCCATGATGACGGAGGCGTCATAGACGGCGAGGCACCATCGCCGACGCTGGTGGCTGCCAGCGCCAACACGGCGGCATACGAGAGCAGGAACCCGGCGTCATCGACCGACGACGGTGAAGCCAACACGGTCAGCACGCCCGCCGCCGCAATGGCATCGACCAACAAGACCCGGCGTCCCATGATGGCGCCGACAACAACCGCGCTGGCCATCACCGCGGCCCGCACGGCCGATGGAGGCATGCCGCAGACACCGACAAACGCCCAGACACCTCCCAGTGCCAGGGCAGCAGCGGCACCCTGGCTCCAACGACGACGGCCACCAGGCAACAGCAGAAAAGCCCCGCCAAACACACGCCGCAGGACCACCGCCAGCAGCGTCACCTGCAACCCGCTGACGGCGAGCAGGTGACCGGCTCCGACGTGGCGGTACGCGGTGTTCTGCTCGTCCTCGAACAAGGACACATCGCCGATCAACAAAGCCAACAGCAGCCCAGCCAGCCGCGGCGGCACATGATTCATCAAGCGTTCGCGCAGGGCGTGCCTCACAGCCACCAATACGGGCGCCTTGCCCCTTCCCACGACGGCGATGTCGCCAGCGTCATGCACCGAAACGGCCGCATGAACGGCACGAGCGCGGGCGGCGAGAGCGGCGTCGTAGGTGCCAGGCGATAGCGCGGGACCGGGGCGTAACAGACGTCCACGCACGCGCACCCGATCGCCGGCACCGACGTTCCTGCCGCCGACAAAGAGCTTCACCGCCACCAAGCCAGTTGCGGCAAAACCGGGGATGTCACCGCTGGCCACCATTCCCGTGACCCGCAGCAACAAGCGGCGCCCCTCATCGGCGGGGACATCGTCGACGACGATGCCTTCGACCACCACCACGTCGTCTTCGGCTGGCAGCGCTGCGGCGGTCCGCTCGTAGCCGACACGTTCACTCATCCCAGCGACGCTGGCGGCGGAAACGACAGCCACCATCAGTCCGGCTCCCCGGATCCCTGGCACCCGATGGGTCAGCGCGACCGCGGCGCCGACGACGAAGGCAGCGATGGCCGCCACCGCGACACCGCTGAGCTCGACATGCAGACCAAGCGCCGCGCCAACCACGCTCCCCAGAAACAACACCACCAGGGGCAAACGGGCCAGCATGGACGGACTCAGCTCAAGACTTTTTTGACGTCGTCGACGTCATGGCCGTGGCGCGCGGCAGCACGAAAATGCGAACCTCGCCGGACTTCAACTGGTAGATGTTCACGCCCTGCCAAGCACCGCTGTCGGTGGTGTTTTCAATATGCACGTACTTTACCGTCGGCAGCGTGACCTCGCGGGACCACCTGATGGCGCTTTTTTGCCCCCGGTACTTTTCGCGGAAATACTTCAGTGTGCCGTCGTAATCACGACCAGAAGCGTAACGGCTGCCTTCAAGCTTGCGAGAGCCAGGCACGAGGTCGAGACCGAATTCCTCGGGGCCACGAGACTGGGCAAACGAAGGCAGGGCCGTGAGCGCAAACGGCACGGCGACCATCAAGCACAGGCGAGACAACACACGGTTCATCGGCGACTCGAAGGAGGAGGAGGAGGTGGCAAGACAGGTGCTTGTCGCAGGGAGCGCCCACCCAGCGCAAGGAACAGGTCGCGCCAGGGCAACCACAATCTGGCCAGCGCCGACTGGAGGACACCTGAGGGGCCTTCCACGGCGACGACGTGCTCGGCGTAGCGGGCTGCCCCGGCGACCACGAGCCCAAGGCCGCCGCCGCCCACCACACCCGGCAAGGAAACGTCGATGACGCCATCGATGAACACGATGACGACGCCGACGGCGACGCCTCC